>JBBITS010000343.1:1721-2659 GCA_037440665.1 Chloroflexota bacterium | reverse complement strand
TACCTCGTGTTTCTCCGAAGCGGCTACAACGTCCCCATCTGGCTCCACGAGGGAATAGCAAAATACGAGGAGAGCCGCTGGAGGTCGCCCGAGGGTGGGCAGCTTACCCCCTCGAGCGAAAGCCTTCTCGCCTCCGCGCTCAAGAAGAACGACCTCGTCACATTCAGCCAGATGGAGCCGACCTTCGCCAAGCTGCCGAGCTCCGCCCACGGCGCGCTGGCCTTCGCCGAGGTCAACATGGCCGTCAAATACCTCGTCTCCCGCGGCGGATTCCAAACCGTCATAAACATCGTGGACAGGCTCGCTAAAAATCCAGACTACAAGAAGGCCATCCGCGAGGAGCTGGGTGAGCCTTACGAATCGTTTGAGAAGAAATGGATTGCGTGGATGAAGAAGCAGCCGTTGCGCCAACTCGAGGGCGTCGAGTGGGTCGGGTTGAAGGTCAAGCGAGGGGACGACGACAACGAGGACACGATGGAACACCCGCATGGCGGGAAAGACTCGATGCTCTACCGGTATACCCGCATCGGAAACCTCCTGCGCGAGCAGGGGCGCTTCGAGGCCGCGCTCATCGAGTATAAAAAGGCCTTGCAGCTCGACCCGCAATCCACCATCCTCCTCAACAGGACCGCGCATATGTATATTATGACCGCGGACCTCGAGACCGCCGAGAAACTGCTCAAACGCGCCGACGAATTGAACCCCGGGGTCTATCCCTCGATTTACAAGCGCCTCGGAATCGTTTATATCGCCAAGAAGGACTGGGCGGGAGCAAGGAAATACCTCGAGATGAGCGCGGACATAAACCCCTTCGACCCGGAAGTCCAACACATGTTGGCAAAGGTCTACACCGAACTCGGCGAAAAGGAGCTGCTCGAGGAGACACAGAAGAAGATAGCAATACTGAACGCGCCGGGAAGAAAATGATGAGTGATGAA
>JBBITS010000343.1:1491-1703 GCA_037440665.1 Chloroflexota bacterium | reverse complement strand
TGAATTAAACGCGCCGAGGTCATTCCGAGCGAAGCGAGGAATCTCGTCTTTACTGTGCCACACGAAGCCGAGATTCCTCACTCCGATTCTCTCCGTTCGGAATGACACGGATTTTTCTTCAATTCATCACTCATCATTTATCATTCATCACTTTCTTTACATTCATGTCAAGGAGATGAAATGGAATCAGTCAACGCCGTCCCCGAAGAAAA
>JBBITS010000343.1:488-1447 GCA_037440665.1 Chloroflexota bacterium | reverse complement strand
GCAGAGCATGATACAGACGGAGGTGGCGAAGGTCATCGTCGGCCAGGAGTCGGTAATCGAGCTGATGCTGATTTCGCTTTTTTCCAGGGGCCACAGCCTGTTCGTCGGGGTGCCGGGTCTGGCCAAAACGCTGCTGGTGAGCACGCTGGCCGAGGTGCTCGACCTCAAGTTCCAGCGCATCCAGTTCACGCCCGACCTCATGCCGAGCGACATCACCGGAACCGAGGTGCTCCAGGAAGACCAGACCACAGGCAAGCGCTTTTTCAGGTTCATCCACGGCCCGGTCTTCGCAAACATTCTGCTGGCCGACGAAATCAACCGCACCAGCCCGAAGACACAGGCCGCGCTGCTTCAGGCCATGCAGGAATATAAGGTTACAGCGGCGGGCGAGACATTCTGCCTCGAGCTGCCGTTCATCGTTTTCGCCACCCAGAACCCCATCGAGCAGG
Organism: Chloroflexota bacterium; assembly: GCA_037440665.1. Classification (GTDB taxonomy): domain Bacteria; phylum Chloroflexota; class Dehalococcoidia; order DSTF01; family JACRBR01; genus DATLZC01. The sequence continues at coordinate 998 of JBBITS010000343.1, read as the reverse complement.
AGGGCACGTATCCGCTCCCCGAAGCCCAGCTAGACCGATTTATGTTCCACATCGACGTGGACTACCCCGACGCCTCAGAGGAGGTCGAGATTGTTAAAAGCACCACCAGCGCCTACAAGCCGGAACTTAAGAAAATCCTCGGCCCGCAGAAGATTATCGAGCTTCAGGAGCTCGTGCGTCGCGTCCCGGCCTCCGACCACGTCGTCAACTACGCCGTCAACATCGCCCGCCGCACTCGGCCGAACCACCCGAAAGCGCCGGACTTCGTCAAGGAATACGTCTCATGGGGCGCCGGCCCACGCGCAAGCCAATACCTCACTCTCGGAGCAAAGGCCCGAGCAATCCTCCACAAACGCTACGCCGCAACCTGCGAAGATGTTCGCGCCGTCCTCGAACCCGTCCTCAAACACCGCATCCTCACCAACTTCAAGGCCGAAGCCGAAGGCATGGACAGCGTCGAGATAGCGAGAAGGCTGGCCAATGAAGTGCGGGAAGACGAAACGGCGGAAT
>JBBITS010000343.1:0-464 GCA_037440665.1 Chloroflexota bacterium | reverse complement strand
GGTTCCACGCCTTCCCTTCTCGACCCCGCCGTCATCGGCCGCATCGAGATGCTGAAGCTTACCGCTCACCGGGTGGCGGAGGGCGTGTTGACGGGGCTGCATCGCTCGACCCATCGCGGCTCGAGCGTCGAGTTCGCCGAGCACAAGCCCTACTCGCCCGGGGACGACGCGCGGCTTATTGACTGGAAGGTTTACGCAAAGTCCGACAGATACACCATCAAACAGTTCGAGGACGAAACCAACATCCGCGCCATCATGGCCCTCGATACATCGGCCTCTATGGCTTACGGCTCAACCGGAGTAACGCGCCTGTTCTATGGCGCGCAGCTTCTCGCAAGCCTCGGCTATCTCTTGATTCGCCAGCGCGACGCCGTCGGCATGGCAATGCTCAAGGGCAAGGCGGCGGAATATCTCCCCCCGAGGCCGAGGCCAAGCCACCTGAATGTCATGATTGAACAAATGGC
>JBBITS010000342.1:0-2428 GCA_037440665.1 Chloroflexota bacterium | reverse complement strand
CCACGCACTCTGGTGTGACCCGAACTACCCGGGCCGCAAGGACTCACCGGTCGCCGGCTACCGGGCCGGCATCTGCCAGGTCCAGAAGATCGAGACCGTCAATCCCCACGAGATCACCATGCACTGCAAGGTGGTCTGTCTGGACATGCCGTTCTACTACTCGAGCGCGTCGAACGTCATGATCTTCAGCAAGAAGCAGTGGGACGCCGAAGGCGAGATGGGCTACGAGAAGCGGCCGGCCGGGACGGGGCCGTACGTCTTCAAGGAGCGGCAGCTCTCGCGCTACGTCCTCTACGAGCGGGCGCCCACCCCCCACTGGAAGTGGGGCGTGCCGGACTGGAAAGAGATCAAGATGACGTGGACGCTCGAGGAGGCGACGCGCTTCGCCCAGCTCATCGCGGGCGAGACCCACCTCACCGAGGTCAACAAGGACCTGACGGACCAATTAGTCACCAAGGGCTACAAGCTCGTCCGCAGCCGCGGCACCGCCCAGCAGATGCAGATCAACTTCGGCGGGCTCTACTTCGGCACCGAGGACAAGACCACCGGGCGCTACACCGAGTACGGCGGCACCGCCGGCAAGCTCGACCCCAAGCTGCCGTGGACGAACGTCAAGGTGCGGCAGGCCATGAACAAGGCCATCAACCGCAAGGAGCTGCTCCGGGCGCTCTACAAGAACCGGGCGAGCCCCATGTACGTGCACGGCTACTACCCGGACCTCGAGGGCTGGGACCCCACGTGGCCGAAGCGGTTCGCGGAGATGTATGGGTATGACCCGGCGGCGGCCAAGCGCTTGCTCGCGGAAGCCGGCTACCCCAACGGCTTCAAGGCCAAGGCGTGGCTCTACCCGTTCGCGGGCGCTCCCGAGATGATCGCGGTGATGGAGTCGGTGGCCAGCCAGCTGCGCGAGGTGGGCGTGGACGTCGAGCTGGTGGAGGCCGACTGGGTCGCCGCCGTGCGCCCCAAGCTCCAGAAGCGGGAAGCCCACGGCTACCTGTGGGCCGTGCCGCCCTCGAAGAAGGCCGTCGAGGCCCAGATCGCCGTCTTCAACGTCGGCAAGGGCATCGCGCACATCTTCCAGACCGACGAGATCTACAAGATGTGGGAGGACCTGCTGCTGATCACCGACCCCAGGGCCCGCGACGCCCAGCTGCGCAAGATCGGGAACTACAAGTTCGAGAACTTCGAGACCATCCCGCTGTTCGACACCTACATCGAGGTCATCGTGGATCCGAAGATCGTCGCGGACTGGCCGTTCTCCGGCTGGGACGGCGGCGACATCGGCCACACCTTCCTCATCAAGGCGTGCAAGCAGGAGCGGCCGTGCAAGTGATGCCCGCGAGCCCGCGGGCCAGGGCCACGGACGCCCGGGTATCATAGGTTGTGGCCAACCGCTGCTTGTTGGTGGCCAGGCTGCCGACGTTGTACATCTCGAACAGCAGCTGGCGGGAGCCGAACGAGTCGCAGGCGTACTCCCAGGCGAGCTTGAGCAGGCGGAAGCGGTCGGGCGCGCCCTCGTCGTGGGCCACGAAGTATCGGTGCAGGTGCGGGCCGAGGTCGGGATGCCGCAGGTCGGCCTGGCCCGGGGCCATCAGCAGGCCGGGCCCGCACAGCTCGCGGATGTGCTGCAGAACGGCCGGATAGCGCTCGATCGCGAACGTCCGCGCGGCCAGCGCCGCCGTCGGGTTCGGCATGAACAGGCCTGACGGCGAGCGCACGGGATCGGCCTCGGCCGACTGGACGAACGCGCGCAGGGCCTCGCAGTACACCATCGCGTCGGCCAGCGCCGTCTGGACGCCGGGCTGCGCTGAACTGCCGAGCGAGTCGGCGATGGCGGCGCAGATGCCGAGCAGGACTTCGGCCTTCACGGCCATGCGCACCAGCACGTACCAGGGACCGAGACCGACGGCGCCCTGGAACAATCGCGCCTCGAAGGCGAGATCGATGGCCTCGGATCGCCGGAGGTAGAAGACCCGCTCCCACGGCACGAACACGTCGTCGAAGACCACGATCGAGTCCATCTCGTCCCACGACGGACTCACCGGATGGTCGGCAGGGTTCTGAGACGCCAGCGGCTCGCGGCAGATCACGTGCAGGCCCGCGGCGTTGAGCGGCGTGGCGAAGTACGCGCCCTGCTCGGGCGTGAGGTCGGGCCGGGGCGGCGACATGCAGAACAGCTCGTTGGCGTAGGGCGCCTGCGTGCCCACACCTTTGGCGCCTCGCACCACGATGCCGTCGGGGCGCCGGCTCACCACCCGCAGCGGTTCCTGCTTGGACACGGGATGATTGCGGTGGTGCAGGGGATCGCTGAACACGGTGGCGATGCTGAGATCCTTCTCGCGGCAGTGCTCGAAATAGCGGGCGACGTGGTCGGCAAACGCGGGATCCTCCTGACCGAGCAGGTCGCGGATGTCGTAGAGCCCGAGCA
>JBBITS010000341.1:1725-3549 GCA_037440665.1 Chloroflexota bacterium | reverse complement strand
ACGTATTTGTCGGGCTGGTCGAACTCATCAGCGAGATTTTCAAAATCGTCTCGTTCACCTTTCGTCTATTCGGCAATATCTTTGCAGGCGAAGTCATCCTCCTCATTATGGCATTTCTGTTTGCGATATTGCCGCTCCCCTTTTACGGCTTGGAATTTTTTGTCGCCTTTATTCAGGCATTCGTTTTCGCGGTCTTGACCGCCGCCTTTATGCGTATCGCCACTGCCGAACACGGCGGCGACGGACACGAAGGCGAAGCACATCACTAGGAATGTATGATTTATGATTTGTGATTTTGGATTTTCCAAAACGGGCGTTCCCAACGGCAAATCATAAATCGGAAATCAAAAATCATAAATCATTTCACGGAGGATTCTCATGGACACAGAAGGTGCCCGTCTTTTAGCAGCCGCATTCGCAATTGGTATCGCCGCCATCGGTCCCGGCATCGGCATCGGTTTGATTGCCTCGGGCGCGTTGCAGGCGATGGGACGCAATCCCGAAGCCGCCGGAACGTTGACCACCACCATGTTCATCGGCATCGTGTTCGCTGAAGCGTTGGCAATTTTCGGTCTGGTCATTTCGCTGCTCATCGGCTTCAAGATTTTCTAAGCGGAGCAAATAACTCGAATGAAAGGGAGACCGCCATGGAAAAACTTGGGGTAAATGTAGCGTGGCTGTTGGCACAGCTCATCAACTTTATCCTGATTCTGGTCATTTTGCGCATGCTCGTGTACAAGCCCGTACTCAAGATGCTCGCCACGCGCAAACAAAAGATTCAGGAATCACTCGAATACGCGGAAAAGGTCAAGGCGGACGCGGCGCTGCAGCAAAAAGAATTTGAACGCAAGTTGGACGACGCGCGCCGCGAGGCACAATCCACTGCCGCGTCGGCGCAAGCCGCTGCCGAAAAAGAACGACAGCGCATTTTGGCAGAGGCGCAAGAAGAGGCGCAAAAAATCAAAGAAGCCGCGCGCGGCGAACTGGCGTATGAGCGCAAGCAGATGATGTCGGAATTGCGCCAACAAGTCATTGACCTGTCCGTGCTCGGCGCACAGCGCGTCATCGGCGCGAATTTGGATGACAAAAAGTCGCGCCAGCTCGTCGAGAATTTCTTGGACGAAGTAGATTTCGGCGCCAAAGCGGGAGCGTAATATGGCAGACGCAGCCCTTGCCCATACGTATGCGCGCGCCGTCTTTGAGAAAGCGGTGGAAAAATACACGCGCGATTTGCACGCGCTCGACAACGCGGTTGCCAAAAGCAACTTGCTGACGCGTCTCGACAATGCCGCCGAATCCTTTGAAAGCAAAAAGGCGCTTATCAATGGTTTGGTGCCGGCGCAGGCAGACCCCGAAGTGCGAAATCTCGCGTTGCTGCTTGCCAGCAAAAACCAGATGCACCTGCTCTCGGAAGTGGTAAATGAATTTGACCACTTTGTCGCGCGCGGCACGCCGGGAACATTGGGCATTATTACTTCCGCCATCGCATTGACGGACGCGGAAAAACAGACGCTGGAAACCAAACTGCGCGCACAGTACGGCGAACAACTCAATTTCGATTACCGCCTCGACCCCGCCATCATCGGCGGCGTAATTGTCCGCATCGGCGATGTGGTCATTGACGGCAGTGTATCCGGCAAACTCGCCGTGATGAAACAAAAAATGGAAACGGCGCGATAAACAAGTCGCAAGTCGCTCGTCGCAGCTCACACGTAATCTGATTCGTGTTTCCTGTGACCTGTAACCTGTATTCTGTGACTTGGAGGAATAATGGCTCTGAATGTAGCAGAGATTACGGAACAAATTAAACGGCAGCTCGAGTCC
>JBBITS010000341.1:0-1694 GCA_037440665.1 Chloroflexota bacterium | reverse complement strand
ATGGAAATCGGCGACGGCATCGCGCGCGTTTCCGGTTTGTCCAATGTCATGGCAGGCGAACTCGTCGAGTTTCCAAAAAACGGCGTGCTTGCGTTGGCATTGAATTTAGAAGACAACAACGTCGGCGTCGTCATCATGGGCGATTATCAAGACCTTGAAGAAGGCGACCTCGTACGCAGTACCGGACGTCTTGCTTCGGTCCCCGTCGGCGCGGGTTTGGTCGGACGCGTCGTGAACGCAGTCGGTCAACCGCTCGACGGCAAAGGTCCGATTGATTCCACCTCGTTTCGCCCCGTGGAGCGCATCGCGCCCGGCGTCGTCCAGCGCCAACCGGTCAAGGCGCCCGTACAAACGGGTATCAAAGCCATTGACTCGATGATTCCCATCGGACGCGGACAGCGCGAATTGATTATTGGCGACCGCCAGACCGGCAAGACCGCCCTGTGCCTTGACACCATCATCAATCAAAAAGGGCAGGACATGGTTTGCATCTATGTCGCCATCGGGCAGAAACAGTCCACCATTGCCCAGGTCGTCGCCACGCTGGAAAAATATGGCGCGATGGAATACACCACCGTCATTAGCGCATCGGCATCCGACCCCGCGCCACTGCAATATCTCGCGCCCTATTCCGGTACCGCAATGGGCGAAGAGGTGATGGAAAACGGCGTCATGGTCGGCGGCAAAATGATTCGCGACGCGCTCATTATTTACGATGACCTGTCCAAACACGCGTGGGCGTATCGCCAAATCTCACTGTTACTGCGCCGCCCGCCCGGACGCGAAGCATATCCCGGCGACATTTTCTATCTCCATTCGCGCCTGCTCGAACGCTCGGCGCGGATGAACAACGAACTCGGCGGTGGGTCACTGACGTCTCTGCCGATTATCGAGACGCAGGCGGGCGATGTTTCGGCATATATTCCGACCAACGTGATTTCGATTACCGATGGACAGATTTATCTGCAATCCGATTTGTTCTATGCCGGGATTCGTCCCGCGTTGGACGTAGGGATTTCGGTGTCACGCGTCGGTTCCAACGCCCAGACCAAAGCCATGAAAAAAGTCGCCGGTCGTTTGAAACTTGACCTCGCGCAGTATCGTTCGCTCGCGGCGTTTGCTCAATTCGGCTCTTCGTTGGACAAAGCCACGCGCGACCAATTGGAACGCGGTCAGCGCATGACCGAACTGCTCAAGCAGCCGCAGTACCAGCCCGTCTCGCTGGCAAATCAGGTCATGATTTTATACGCCGGCACGAACGGCTATTTGGATGATGTGCCGCTCGACAAAATTCGCTCGTTTGAAACCGCGTTCCTGCGTTATATGGAGGCATCGCATCCGGATGTCGGGCGCAAAATCGCGGACGCCAAAGATATTGACGCCGAAACGGAAACCGCACTACAAAATGCGCTCACAGATTTCAAGCGAACCGGCGCCTATTAGGATTGCAGATTTCGGATTTTGGATTTATAAATCAAGGCATGTTTGAACATCCAAAATCCGAAATTCCTTTGCGAAACGCGTTTTCGCAGGTCAAGCAAGGTTTTCTATTCCACGTGAACGTTAAAAAATATATAGCCCTCTCCGGTTTTGTTGCATTAGCGCTGGCAAGTACGGCATGTGGCGGCAGTGACGCCACGCCAACGCGTGTGCGCGTGGCGCAAGCCGAATCAACGCAGACCCCCTGGATTATT
>JBBITS010000340.1:0-2013 GCA_037440665.1 Chloroflexota bacterium | reverse complement strand
GAGGAGATCGTCCGTCGCGCGCGCGAGGCCTGGGACATGGGCGCGACCGAGGTCTGCATCCAGGCCGGCCTGCCTCCCAAGATGGACGGCGACCTGTACTTAGACCTCTGCCGGGCCATCAAGCGCGAGCTGCCGGACATGCACATCCACGGGTTCTCGCCCGAGGAAATCCTCTACGGCGCCGTGCGCTCGCGGCGAACCATCCGCGACTTCCTCCTGGCGCTGAAGGACGCGGGCGTGGGCAGTCTGCCGGGCACGTCGGCGGAGATACTGGACGACCGAGTGCGCAAGGCGATCTCGCCGGGGCGCATCCCGGCGGCGAAGTGGATCGAGGTCATCACCACAGCCCACGAGCTGGGCATCCCGACGACTTCAACGATCATGTACGGGCATGTCGAAACGGCGCGGCAGCAGGCCGAGCATATCGCGCTGCTGCGCGACATCCAGCGTCGCACCGGCGGCATCACCGAGTTCGTGCCCCTGAGCTTTGTTCACAGCGAAGCGCCGATGTACATGAAGGGCCTCGTCGAAGGCGTGCGGCCGGGGCCCACGGGGACGGATGTGTTGAAGATGTACGCCGTGTCGCGCCTGATGCTCAACCGCGACATCAAGAACCTGCAGGTGTCGTGGGTGAAGGAGGGGCCGCGCTTCGCGCAGATCTGCCTGATGGCGGGCGCCAACGACTTCGGCGGCACGTTGATCAACGAGAGCATCTCAACCTCGGCCGGCGCCCAGCACGGCCAGCTCGTGCGGCCATCAGAGTTCCGGCGCATGATTCGCGAGGCGGGGCGCGTCCCGGCCGAGCGCACGACGACGTACGATATCCGGCGAGTGTTCGCCGATCCGGCGGAGGATCCCGACGAGGCGCTCGACCACGTCGAGTCGGCCGCGGAGCGCTTCGGGACGTACGGCCAGCTCACGCAGGACGAGCGCTTCCGCTACCGGGGCCGACTACCCGCGGCGGCGCGTTGAGCGTGACCCTCCGAAGATATTTGAAGGCCGCCTTTCAAGGTGGCCTTCGCCTTTGGGTTCCTGAACGCCACGCTGAAGCGTGGCCTTCAGGAAATGGAGCGAGCGCGGCAAGGTAGCCTGCTGAATAACAGAGAAGAAGGCCACCATTCATGGTGGCGTAGCGCAGACCGGCGCGGCGACCGCGTCGATCTGCGGGCGAGTCTGAAGACTCGCCCCTACGTACGGCGTGGCGTGGCGGGACCGGGCGCAACCAGGCCACCATGAAGGCGGGCCTTCATCAGCATTGACAGCATTGACCGCCGTCGTGGCTCCGCGTTCCGCCGCGCATGACAGGCGTCGCCCTCGCTGGTATGCTCGCGGGCGGATGACGCGACGCGCCCGGAACCCGCTGCCCGTTCCCACGCTGACCGAGGAATTGCGCGCGTGGCGCGCGGGCTACCGCGTGGTCGCGGGAGTCGACGAAGCCGGGCGCGGCCCCCTCGCGGGACCCGTGGTCGCGGCGGCGGTCGTGCTCGACCCGGAGAACGGACGTCCGTGGTGGTCGGAGGTGCGCGACTCGAAGCGGCTCACGGCGCGGCGCCGCGAGCGTCTGGCCGAAGTCATTCGCGCCGAGGCGCCGCATGGGATTGGCGTTGCGACGAGCGAGGAGATCGACGGCCTGGGCATCGTCGCCGCGACGCGGCTAGCCATGACGAGGGCCATCGCCGCCCTGCCCGAGAAGCCCTCGTACCTCCTGCTCGACGCCATGAAGCTGCCCGGCCTCGACGCCGTCCAGCGCTCGCTCATCCGGGGCGACGCGCTCTGCCCGTCCATCGCGGCGGCGTCCATCGTCGCGAAGGTAGAGCGCGATCGGATGATGGCGGCTTTCGACACCGAGTGGCCGACCTACGGCTTCGCGAGGAACAAAGGCTACGGCACTCGCGAGCACCTGCGCGCGCTGGCCGAGCACGGCGCGTGCCCCATCCACCGCCGTTCGTTCGCGCCGGTCGCGCTGCGGGTGTACGGCATGCGCCTGGAGGCGTGAGGGCGCCGGCGGCATTA
>JBBITS010000339.1:0-2022 GCA_037440665.1 Chloroflexota bacterium | reverse complement strand
CCGTCGACGTGCGCGAGGTCGGCCCGCACGCGTCGGATGAGGACATCCGCCGGTGGAAGCGCGAGTCGCCCGCCTCGCCCGACAACCTCCGCAGGTCCGGCGCGCTGCCGCCGCGGACCAGGGGCCAGGCGCGCGCGCGGCTGCGCCAGGCGCCTGGCGGCCTCGAGCTGAAGTGGTCGGGAGGCAAGGCAGGAAGCTAGCTTGAAGGCGCACCCGCAGGCGGGCGACCGACGTGTCGTTCCCGCTCCTTCAAGACGTCTCGCCCCGCCGGCGGTGGGGCCCGGCAGCGCTGCCCCGATCGGCCTGTACCTGCACATCCCGTTCTGCGCGGCGATCTGCAGCTACTGCAACTTCACTCGCGGTCTGCTGGACGACGATCTGAAGGCCCGCTACGTCGACGCCCTGGAGCGCGACATTCGTCGCGCGGCCGAGCCCCACACCAGGGCCGACACCATCTACTTCGGCGGCGGCACCCCCTCGCTCCTTCGCCCCGACGAGGTCGCGCGCCTCGTGCAGGCGTGCCGCGACAGCTTCGCCGTGGCCCCCGATGCCGAAGTGACCCTCGAGGCCAACCCGGAGTCGGCGACGCGCCACGCGCTCGACGGCCTGCTCGCGGCCGGTGTCAACCGGCTGTCGCTGGGCGTGCAGTCCTTTCGAGACGAAGAGCTGGTCCGCCTGGGGCGGCGCCATTGCGCCGAGACGGCCCGCCGGGCGTTCGCGTTGGCCCGCCAGGCAGGCTTCGACAACCTCAGCCTCGACCTCATGATGTGGCTGCCCGGCCAGAGCGTGGATCACTGGCTGGAGTCGATCGATGCGCTGATTGACCTGGGTCCCGACCACGCCTCGCTCTACCTCCTGGAGGTCTACCCGAACGTGCCGCTCAAAGATGAGATGGCCCGGGCCGGATGGTCGCCGGGTCCCGACGAGGACGCCGCGGTCATGTACCTCGAGGGCCTGGCCCGCCTCGAGGCAGCGGGCTACACGCAGTACGAGATCTCGAATGTGGCCCGGCCCCTGGCCCGCCAGGCACGTCACAATATCAAGTACTGGCAGGACGGCGAGTGGGTAGGCTTTGGGTGCGGCGCCCATTCCACCCGCGGCGGAGAACGGTGGCGCACGGTCCCCGCGGTGGCGGCGTACATGGCCCTCTTGGACGCTGGAGCCGACGTGCGGCTCGACCGCCGCAGGCTGGGCGTGGAGGAACGGCTCGAAGAGGCGCTCTTCATGGGACTGCGGCTCACCGAGGGCGTCGACCTCCAGGCCGTCCTCACGCGCTACGGCGTGGACGTGTGGCAGCGCTACGGGCGCGACCTGGAGCGCTACGTCGCGGCCGGCCTGCTGGTGCACGAGGCGGGACGGCGGCTGGCCCTCACCCGGCCCGGCATGCTGCTGGCCAACGAAGTGATGACTGTTTTCATCGGTGGCGCGGTACGGTAAAGTAGCCGCCTTTGGTCAAGGAGGCTTGTCAATGCTTCGACAGGTGAAGGTCTGGATCGGGATGGGTATGCTGGCGGTCGTCGCGCTGGCCTGGGCGCCGGCGGCGTCGGCTCAGGAGCCGGCCAAACCCGTGCTGACGCTCGACGGGGACGCCGCCGTGATCACGCTGCTCATCAAACCCGACAAGACCGGGGATTTCGAGAAGGTCGTCGCCAAGCTGAAGGAGGCGCTGGCCAAGAGCGAAAAGCCGGAGCGCAAGCAGCAGCTCGCAGGTCTGAAGATCTTCAAGTCGACCCAGATGTCGCAGGGCAACGCCATCTACATCATGATCGTGGACCCGGTCGTCAAGGATCAGGAGTACGACATCACGCGGCTCATCGCCGAGGTCTTTCCGGTCGAGGTGCAGGAGCTCTTCAACCTGTACAAGGAGGCCTTCGCCGGTCGCGGCATCACGGCGCTGAACAAGGTGCCCTAGCTTCTCGCCCGTCGCATCCTGGCGGGCGCCCTGGAGCCTCGATGGGCCAGGGCGCTTTTGTTGTGAGACGCACATGCACGCGGGTGTCCCGTGGAGCGGCGCGGAGAAGC
>JBBITS010000338.1:0-2030 GCA_037440665.1 Chloroflexota bacterium | reverse complement strand
GTCGTCCGCGGCGGCGGCGTGCCCGAGGCCGTGCGCCGGAGCATGGAGCTGTGGGTCGGCTGCGTGGCGGGCGCGCTGGAAGAGGAGACCTACCGGGCGAAGCTTGCCGCGGCCGGCTTCGAGCAGATCGACATCGAACCGACGCGCATCTATACGGCGGACGCGGCCAGGGCGCTCCTGGACGGCGCGCGTCCCGGGGTGGCGGCGATGGCCGAGGCGGTCGGTCGGCGCTTCATGAGCGCGTTCGTGCGGGCCGTCAAGCCGATGGCGGCGCAGCAGGCGTGTTGCGGGCCGACCTGCTGCGCGTAGCGGCTTACGGCTTGGCGGCCGGCGTTCGCGCAAGCCGAGAGCCGAGAGCCCTACTTGGCAATCACCCCGCAGGCAATGCGGTCCCCCGCATTGCCGGCCGGGTCCGTCTTCATGTCATCGGCCGCGGCGTGAATCACGAGCGCGGTGCCGCCGCCGGCGAAGACCGAATTGGCGCCCTCGCCGAGCGTGACGCGCGTGTTGGTCACGTTAACCTTCGCCGTGCCGTTGGCCGCCACGGTGAAGTTGTTCATGTCGCCGGCATGGGGGCCATCGGGATTCTGCAGGCCGTGCTTCTTCCCCTCCGGGTTGAAATGCGGGCCCGCCGACGCAAAGGGCGGTTCGCACTTGGCCACCTGGTGGATGTGCAGGGCGTGCTCGCCGGGCGGGAGCCCCTTGAGGTCCCCCGTGATGGTGACGCCCCCGCCCTTCGCCTCCATCACCATGGCCGTGCCCACCGACTGGCCCTTGGCGTCCTTCAGCTCGACGTTGACCATGCGGCCCATCTGTGCGGCAGCGGCCAGCGTCGACGCGGCAAGACCCAGAACTCCGAGCAAAAGTGTCCGGTTCATAATGCTCCTCAGGAATCTGACGTGATTGTAACCTGAGATGTGACATACTGCCCGGCGTGCGCCTACGTCTGATTCCCCGAGAAGAAAAGTTTTTCGGTGACTTTGCCGTGCTGGCCGACCGGATTGTGTCTGGGGCCACGCTGCTGGAGCGGATGCTGGCCTCGGACCCGCCGGCCTGGGACATCGCGCTCCAGATCAAGCAGATCGAGAACGAGTGCGACGCCATCACGCACCAGATCATTCAGCGCCTCAACAAGACGTTCGTGACGCCCATCGATCGCGAGGACATCCACGGCCTGGCCAAGTCGCTCGACGACGTGATGGACGCCATCGACGCGGCGGCGGGCGTGATGCGTCGCTACCGCATCGCGCATCTGCGCTACGGCGCGCGCGAGCTGGCGTCCCTCATCTGGCAGGCGACCATGGAGGTCAAGGTCGCCGTCGAGGTGCTGGAACGCCGGGACGGTGTCCTGCTCAGGGCCGTCGAAGTGAACCGCCTCGAGAACGCCGCCGACGACATCCACGATGAGTCGCTGCGCCGGCTTTTCGAGGAGGAGAAGGACGCCATCACGCTGATCAAGTGGAAGGAGATGCTGGACCTGCTCGAGGACGCCACCGACCGGTGCGAGGACTGCGCCAACGTGCTCGAGAGCGTCGTTGTCAAGCACGGGTAGGCCGTGGGTCTCGCCCTCGTCGTCATCGTCATCGTCGTCGCCCTCGTCTTCGATTTCATCAACGGTTTTCACGACGCTGCGAACTCCATCGCGACGGTGGTGTCGACGCGCGTGCTCTCGCCGGCGAAGGCGGTTGTCTGGGCGGCATTCTTCAACTTCGCCGCGGCGTTCATCTTCGGCACGGCGGTCGCCACGACGGTCGGCCGCGGGATGGTGGACTTGTCTGTCGTCACCGCCTCGGTGATTCTCGCGGGCCTCGTGGGTGCGATGATCTGGGACCTGATTACGTGGTACTACGGCCTGCCGACCAGCTCGTCGCACGCCCTCATCGGCGGGTACGCCGGGGCGGCGATTGCCAAAGTCGGTTTCGGGGCGCTCATCCCCTCCGGTTGGACCAAGACGCTCACCTTCATCGTGCTTGCCCCGGGCATCGGCTTCGGGCTCGTTGGCGTCGGGAGAGTGCGCTCTCGCAGCAACC
>JBBITS010000337.1:0-2035 GCA_037440665.1 Chloroflexota bacterium | reverse complement strand
GGAAACCGCAGGGACTGCCCGCCGGAATTTACAGCAGTCTAGAGACGCGACCCACTATCCCACCCGGCCAGCACTATTGGGCCAGATATTTCGTCAATGACCATAAGCGTGGCCTTCCAAGCGACAAGGGCTCGGCGCTCGCGCGGCGCAGGGCGCCTTCCTACCAGTAACCGACGCTCGTGAGCCACAGACGGTCGACTCGCCCGTCTTCCACCAGCACGTGGAACGTCGCGTCCGGGCCGAGGAACACCCGCACCTGCGCTGTCCCGCGCCGCACGCTACCCGCGTACCCCGACAGCGGACGCTCCGGCGGCGTCCCCCCATCGACGACCACGACCCTGCCCTCGCCCTCGGCGCGCACCTCGATCAGCAGCGAACGAGCGCCCTCCGGCAGCGCGAAGTCGCGGTCCGCGCGGATCGTGTACACGCCTAGCCCGACGGCGCCGCCGGGCGGCGACGGCCAGTTCACGTTCGGACGCACGTGCCGGATCATGCCGTCTCTTCCTCCAGCCGGTTCTTGGTTCTGGGTTCTTGGTTCTGACGCGCGCAGCGCGTCCAGGTATCGCGCCTTTGGCCATCCCGTTCCCGGGCACCCCGCGCGGTTGACGCCGTCGATCTCGCAGTGGCCGATGACGCGCCCTTCATCGCCCGGAATCGGAGGATAGCCCTCGCGAATCAATTCCTCGTTGCACCAGCGCAGGAAACGCACCGCGGTCTCGACCATCGCGTCGGTGAAGGGCTCGCCGGAGAAGCCCTCGTGCTCCAGCGAGATGGAGTACGCGTTGAAGACGTTGGCGCCCCTGCCGTCCAGCCATGCTTCCCCGCCTGCGACCGGCGCGACCGACACGGTCAGACGCCGCATCTCGGCCACGAACGCGTTGGCCAGGTTAGGACGGTTGACGACGCCGTTGCCCCAGTGCGCATCGAAGATGCTGGTGTACTGCGACAGCGATCCGTCTTTCCCGACGGCGGCGGTGACGCCGACGCCCGTCCGCTCCATCCAGTCGCCCTCGTCCATCGTCCGCTTGTAGCCGGACATGACGTGGACGACGAAAGCGCGGGGCCGGTTCTGACCGGCCGCGCCACGCGGATAGCCGAACGTCGTTCTCGGCAGATGCCTGGCGAACGGGCACCAGCCCCTGGTCATGCAAGCAGACCTCCGCGCCACAGGAGAAGGCGAAGGCCAGGCCAACGCCAAGCGAGTGGTGGCGCGATGGTCATCGGCTGCCTCACCACGTATCATCGAGCCATCCGTCCGCCAGACCTCGAGGAGAACCAACGTGGAATACCCGGACCTGCAAACCGAGTTCCTGTTCGAGGTGAAGGTCGACCTCCATCCGCCGGAGGTCATCGGCCCCGGGCCACTGGGCACGCGCGCCGTCTACATGGTCAAGGGCGGGACGTTTGAGGGACCCAGGGTTCGCGGCGAAGTGCTCTCCGGCGGCGACTGGTTTCTGATGCTCGCCAACGGCGGGGTGAGTTGGACGTTCGCGGCACGCTTCGCACCGACGACGGCGCGCTCATCCTGACGCAATACCACGGCGTCATCGTCGCGCCGCCCGAAGTCTGGGAGGCGTTCGGGCGTCAGGAGCCGGTGGACCCGAAGACGTACTACTTCCGCACGGCGCCCCGCTACGAGACGGGCGACGAGCGCTACTCCTGGCTCAACACGTCGGTGTCCGTCGCGGTGGGAGCGGTGATACCGGGCGGCGTCAGCTACCGCGTGTACCGGGTGGTATAGGGCGAAGCCCCAGCCGATGGCTACCAGACTGTTTGCACGATGCCTGAAGCCGCTATCCTCTCGTCTCTCGTGATGACCGGTACATCTTCCCCGAGGGAGCCTGCGTGTGCCAGCGCCGTGGCGCAGATGATGCCATCGTGGATGTTTAGACCTACAGGAAGCGCTTCGACCACTCCTCTATCCAGTGGATAGAACGTGCACCGGCTGTCCTGATCCAGTTGCGCGGCTATCTCTTCCCACCCGGTCGCGTCTCTAGACTGCTGTAAATTCCGGCGGGCAGTCCCTGCGGTTTCC
>JBBITS010000336.1:1633-2047 GCA_037440665.1 Chloroflexota bacterium | reverse complement strand
GCCCTCGCCCCGGAGACCCTCGCGGTGGCGCCGGCCCTCCAGGGCCGGCAGCCCGATCTCGTCGTCGACGCGACCGGGCGCTCCCGGCTCGCGGCCCGGGTGCTCGGCATTCCCGCCCAGGTGGGACCCCGGAAGGACGTGGCCCACTTCGCGCACTTCGAGGGCTGTCGCTGGGACGAGCGGGAGGCGCCCGGCGACGGCACGGCGCGGCTCGAGGCCATCGGCCACGACCATACGCTCGCGCCCGGCGCGCTCCAACGCATTGACGACAAGCTGCGCTACCTGCGGGCCCTCGTGGAGATGCAGGCCGCGGGACACCCGTGGAAGGAGCTGATCGCCGCCCGCGAGGTCATATCGGGGCGGTGGTGGAAGTACTCCCCGCGCACGTTCCGGTAGCTACGCCGCGTCGGCCGC
>JBBITS010000336.1:0-1600 GCA_037440665.1 Chloroflexota bacterium | reverse complement strand
GGGACGGCCGACGTGATAGCCCTGTGCGTAGTCGACGCCGAACTCACGCAACAGCGCCAGGGTCTCGGCGTCCTCCACGAACTCGGCGATGGTCTGCTTGCCGAGGGAGCGAGCGACGTCGACGATGGCGCGGACCAGGTGCTGGTCGACCACGCTGCGAGACAGGTCACGGATGAAGCTGCCATCGATCTTGAGGTAGTCGACGGGCAGGTACTTCAGATGCGCGAAAGACGAGAAGCCGACGCCGAAATCGTCGAGCGCGAAGCTGCAGCCGGCGGCCCGCAGCGTCTCGATGAAGCGCCGCGCTTCGTCCAGGTTGGCGATGGCGGCGGTCTCCGTAACCTCGAGGACGAGGGACGAGGGGTCGATGGCTGTCCTCGCGATCTCCTGGCGGATGAGCGAGGCGAGGTCGGGGTCGCTGAAGGCGCGCGCCGACAGGTTCACCTCGAGGCGCAGCGCCTGACCTTCGTCCCGCGCCGCCGCGATCATCGCCACGGCCCGGCGCACGACCCAACGGTCGATGTCCTGGATGAGGCCGGAGCGTTCGGCGATGTCCAGAAAGACGCCCGGCAAGACGAGATCGCCATCGACTTCGGCCGCCCTGATGAGAAGTTCGTACTGACTGACGACGCCCGAATCGAGCTCGAGAATGGGCTGCGCGTGGAGGATGAAGCGGTCGTGCTCGAGCGCCTCGCGGATGCGCTGCTGCCAGCCGATACGGGACTCGATCTTCGCCTGCCAGTCCAACGCCTGGGCGAACACGCTGACACGGTTGCGTCCGTGCTCCTTCGCCTCGTACATCGCCAGGTCGGCGCACGAAAGCAGCTCGCCCGCGGTTGCCGCCTGATCGGGGAAGAGGGCAACGCCGATGCTGGCGGTGATGGCGACCGGCGAGCCGCCGATCTTGAAGGTGTGCGCGCGGATGGCATCGAGCAGCGACGAGGCCACCATCGACGCCTGCATGGCGTTCGTGTGGGGCAGGAGCACCGCGAACTCGTCGCCGCCCAGGCGGGCAGCGGAGGAGACGGGACAGCTCGATGAGCAGTTCGTCGCCGGCGCGGTGGCCGCGGCTGTCGTTCACGTCCTTAAACTGGTCGAGGTCGAGGAAGAGCAGCGCCCCGACACGTTGTAGCGGCGGGTGGCAGCAAGCTGCCGCTCCAGCTCCTCATTGAACCGTCGCCGGTTGAAGAGACCGGTCAGGGGGTCGTTGTTGGCGAGATTGACGAGCTGATCTTCGAACCGCTTGCGTTCGCTGACGTCGCGGAAACTCCAGACGCGGCCTTCGATCCGGCCGTCGTTCATGAGGGGGCGTGAGTAGCGTTCGAACACGCGGCCATCCTTGAAACGGAGGGCGTCGAAGCTCTCGTCGGGCGACCCGTACAGATCCTGGACCTTCGCCAGGAAGCTCTCGGGGTCGTCGAGCTGGTCGAGGACGAAGGCGAGCAGCCGCTGATCGTCGCGCGTTTCAATCAGGTCCTCCGGGATGCGCCACATGCGGCCGAAGCGGCCGTTGACGTGCACGACGCGACCCCCGGCGTCGACGACGAGGATGCCATCGGCGGTGGACTCGATCGTTGAGCGCAGGAGTGACTCGCCGTCC
>JBBITS010000335.1:0-2048 GCA_037440665.1 Chloroflexota bacterium | reverse complement strand
CGAACGGGTGAAGGCCAGGCTCGAGGAGCTACAGCGCCGCCACCCTGAGCTGCGGATCGAGGAGGTCGATCTGCTGACGGACGACGGCGTCGCCCTGGCCGCCCGCCACCGCGTCTGGACCTTGCCCACCATCATCGTCGGCGATGCCGTCGTCGCGGAGGGCGACCTCGACCTGCCGTCGCTCGAGACCGCCCTGGGCCTCGTCGCGGACAGGGGCTAGCCGTGGAGCCGCTGGTCTCGACCTCGTCGGTGTTCGTGGCGTTCGTCGGGGGGATGCTCGCCCTGGCCGCGCCGTGCTGCGTGACGTACCTGCTCCCCGCATACCTGGCGAGCGTGTTCCGGAGGCGCCGCGCCGTCCTCGCCATGACGTTCGTTTTCGCCGCCGGGATCGCCGTGGTGCTGCTACCGCTCGTTCTGGGCGTCGCGTTTCTGGCCAACCTGCTCGGCTCATTCCACACCGAAGTGTTCATCGTGGGCGGCCTCTTCCTGGTGGCGCTCGGACTCTGGTCGCTGGCAGGCCGGAACCTCGCCCTGCCTATCCGGCCGACCCCCGGCGGAGACTACGGCGTGGCGTCCGTGTTCGGACTCGGCGTCTTCTCCGGCGCCGCCAGCTCCTGCTGCGCGCCCGTCCTGGCCGGCGTACTGACGCTGTCCGCTGTCTCCTCATCCTTGCCCCAGGCGCTGCTGATCGGAAACGCGTACATCCTCGGCATGGTGGCCCCCCTTCTGGTGCTGGCGTACTTCTGGGACCGCCTCGAACTTGCCAACCATCCGCTCGTCCGCGGCCGCCGCTGGAACATCCGGCTGGGCCCTGGCGCCGGGTGGTCGATCCACTCGACGAATCTCATCGCCGGCGTCATGTTCATAGGGATCGGCGTCCTGATGATCGTTCTGGCGATGACCGGACAGGCCAGCAGCGCCTCCCAGGCCCAAGTCGAGCTAAGCGCCGTGCTCACGCGCCTGGCTGACCGCGTGGTGTCCGTTGCGGGAGGCGTCCCCGACGCCGTGTTCGCGCTACTGTTCGTGGCGGGAACGGCGTTCTTGTTGACGCGCGCGTTCCCGTCGGCGGCCCGCGTGGGTCGTGCGCTGGCCGACGCCATCCTCAAGCGACCTACCGCCCAGGTTAGGCGTGTCCTGGCCCGAAGGCCGGCGCCCTTGCCCGAACCGGCCGATCCGCCAGCCTCAACTGCAATGGAGGAGGCGCACTATGGCTAAGCATTCCATACCTCGAAGCCACGCGGAGCACCGGTGCCAGCGCCGGTCGACCGCTGACCGTCGCTCCGCCTCCCGGCGCGCATGGCGGGCGACAGTGTTCTGGCTGGGCGCGGGGCTGGTCTTCATTGCGGTGGCCGCCTTCCTGATCCTCCTCGCCCGGAGCGGCTCGTCGGACGCCGGCGGCGAAGGCGCCATGTCGGGTCAGGCGCCCTCTTTCACGCTGCCGCGGCTCAACGGCGATCCGGTCACTCTCTCGGCCTACCGGGGAGAGCGGAACGTCCTCTTGTTCTTCAACGAAGGCTACGGGTGTCCTCCGTGCTGGCAACAGGCTCGGGAGCTTCAGGAGGCGCAGGCGGCACTCGACGCCACTGAGACCGAACTGCTCGTGGTGATCGTGGACCCGCCGGACCTGGCGAGGCAGGAAGTGCAACGCTGGGGTCTGACCGTCCCGGTCCTGCTCGACGAGGACGGAGAGGTGTCCCGAGCGTACAAGGCGCTCGGATTCGGCATGCACGCCAACAAGCCTAACCATACCTTCGTCTTCGTCGATGTCGCCGGTGAAGTTCGCTGGTGGAAGGACTACGCGAGCATGTACGCGCCCACCGACCAGATCCTCAGTCGGCTCGAGGCGCTGAGCGGTCAGCCCGGGAGCGCACAATGAGCCAGACCGGACGGCGCGAACCCAGCAGCGCGTCCGAACCCCGTGCCAGGGAGAGCGCCTTTCAGTGCGCTGCCCACCTGCTGGACCAGGCCGCCGAAGCCGTCCGCGCGTCAGCGGCGCTGGTCCGGCGGGACGGGTGCTCTGCGGATGCCATCCGCCAGCTCTATCGGGC
>JBBITS010000334.1:1829-2057 GCA_037440665.1 Chloroflexota bacterium | reverse complement strand
GGCGCTGAGTCTGAGATGTCCCGCGCTGTCCGTGACAGGAGCGCGCTGCGGCGCAGCTGAGCGGTAGACCCTGGCGACGCGAAGCAGCTCAGCGAAGTTCCCTGGAGCTAGCCCGGCCTGGGGCAAGAAGGCGTCGACGGCGGCCTCTGCCTGGTGTCGCTTGGCGGCGTCGCCGTCAAGGGCCGAGAGCCTGAACAGAACGCGCGCGGCCACCGCGTTTCCAGAGGG
>JBBITS010000334.1:0-1794 GCA_037440665.1 Chloroflexota bacterium | reverse complement strand
GGACCAGGAGGTCCGCTGAATCGGCCCGACTGAAGAAGAAGCCTCCGCCATTGGGGTCGCCGAAGAGCCTGACCATCGCCGCGCTGATGCGTCGTGCCGCCGTCAACCAGCGCTGCTCACCCGTTGCGTCGTGAAGGTCCAGCAAGCCATCGGCGAGGTATGCATAGTCATCCAGGAACCCGTCCTGTTTGGCCTGGCCGTGACGCACGACCCGCAGCAGCCTGCCGTCGTTTTGCCACGACCGGTACAGGCGCCCCTCGTCGTCGCGCATCTCCTCCCACAGGAAGGCCGCGGCCCGGTGCGCCACCGCCACCAGCGCGGCATCGCCGAGGGCGGCGCCGGCGCGGGCGAAGGTGCCGATCATCAGCCCGTTCCAGGAGGCCAGTTCCTTGTCATCGGTGGCTGGCTGAGGACGTTGCCTGCGGATCGCCAGCAGTTTCTGCCGCAGAGGCTCCAATCGTGCCTCGAGCTGGGCTTCGGTCAAGCCGCGCGCCTTCGCCTCCTCGGCGAGCGGTCGGCGCAGCCGCAGCACGTTGCGGCCGTGCTCGAAATTCGGCCCATCGGCCACCCCGTAGACCGCGGCGAACAGCTGCGCGTCGGGGCCGAGGGCGGCTTCGATTTCGGCTGCGGTCCAGACGTAGGAGCGGCCCTCCTCGGCCTCCGTCTCGGCGTCGAGGGCAGAGTAGAAGGCGCCGGTCGCTGGGTCGGTCAGTTCGCGTTCGACGAACTCGGCGATGTCGAGGGCGACGCGCCGGTACCAGGCGCGGTCGGTCAAGGCCCAGGCATCGGCGTACAGGCGCAGGAGCGCGGCCTGGTTGTAGAGCATCTTCTCGAAGTGCGGCACGGTCCAGGTGGCGTCGGTGCTGTAGCGGTGGAACCCGCCGCCGAGATGATCGTGAATGCCGCCCATGGCCATCTGGTCGAGGGTCCGAGTCACCACGCGGAGCAGTTGTTGGTCGCCCGTTCGGCGGTACTCCTCGAGCAGAAACTGGTCGCTCATGTCCTGAGGGAACTTCGGCGCGCCGCGCCTGCCGGCGTACTCGGGATCCTGCGCGTCTAGGATAGACTTCGCGGCGTTTGCGACAGGATCGGCCGCGACGGGTCCGTCTGCGGCACCCTCACCAGCGGCGACCTCCCGCAGGGCGTTGGCAACGCCTTCGGCCACTTCCAGAATCCGGTCCCGGTCGTTGCGCCAGGCCGCTGACAGCCGTGCCGTCAGCGTCTTCAGCCCGATCTGGCCATCGCGTTCGTCAGGGGGAAAGTACGTGCCGCCGAAGAAGGGCTTCAGGTCGGGCGTCAGCCAGACCGACATGGGCCAGCCCCCTTGCCCGGTCATCATCTGCACGGCGTTCATGTAGAGTTCATCGATGTCGGGACGCTCCTCGCGGTCGACCTTGATGCAGACGAAAGCCTGATTCAACAAGGCCGCGGTCGCCTCGTCCGAGAAGCTCTCGCGCTCCATGACATGACACCAGTAGCAGGTTGAGTAGCCAACCGAGAGGAAGATGGGCTTATCTTCGGCTTTGCGAAAGGCCTCCTCGCCCCAGGGGTACCAGTCGACCGGGTTGTGGGCGTGCAGTTGAAGGTAGGGCGAGGTCTCGTGGATGAGGTGGTTGCCACGCGGTCGGTGAGCGCCGTGCCCCGTGTCTGGCATGTGACACTGACCTCGCCTCGCCACGACGACAGTCAGCGCCCCGAGCACGAGGACGCACAGGACGGACGCCGCGTGTCGGGGAAAGCCGGCTCGCGGTGCGGCGGCTGTGTCGCTGCTCATGGCGGTCTCCATCGTCGCGG
>JBBITS010000333.1:1067-2068 GCA_037440665.1 Chloroflexota bacterium | reverse complement strand
CGTGTCCGCCAGCGCCGTCGAGCCGCAGATCTCGCGCAACCTCAGCGACACGACCCGGGCCCGCTACCTCGCCGAGGCCGGCCTCGAGGCCGGCTATAACGCCCTCATCGCGACCGCCGACGCCAACAACTCCTGGACGGCGGTGCTCGCGACCGCCACCACGGCGAGCCCCTGGGTGATCTTACAGACGCCGGCGGCGACCCCCGTCGCGCTGAACGCGCTTCCGCTGCCCGGCCTCGACGCCAGCAGCGGAACCTACACGGTCAGGGTCCGCAACGACTACCTGGCGAGCGACACCACGATCACGGGCGTCACGGCGGACGCCACCGTCGGCACGGACGCCAACAAGATCGTCATCATGCGGGCGACCGGCTCGTACAACAACGCCGTGAAGACCCTTGAGGTCGTCGTCAAGCGCCTGGCCCTGCCGCCCATCCCTGGCGCCGTCAACCTGCCCGGCACCCAGGCCGACACCTACGTCAACACCCAGCTGTTCGAGATCGACGGGCGCGACTATGGCTGCTCGACCAACTGCGACCTCGACTCGAACTGGAACCTCACCTCGAATCCGGCCACGTACGCGCTGGCCACGAACACGGGGACCCAGTCGAACGTCGGCGTCACCTACGAGGCGCGCGTCGAGAGCGCCTTTGGGACCTCCGGGAGCTGCAACAGCGGCTGCGCGACCAGCAAGCAGAATTCGATCCTGGGCAAGGACCAGACCAACCCGGGCGGCACCACGACGGGCCTCAACACGATCGCCGCGGACTCGTCGCTCACCCCTTCGAAGGTGGCGACCTTCCTGGCCCAGCTCAAGTCGTACCCGGGGACGCAGATCTTCGAGTCCACGAAGGCCTGCCCGATGAAGCTCAACGGCAACGCGAACGAGCCGAACAAGCCGACGCTCGTCAACAACAACGGCGGCACCGGCGGCTCGAGCTGCACGCTGAACCAGACGCTCGACCTCGGGGTGCTCGCGGTCTCCGCGCGGGAGGCGATGG
>JBBITS010000333.1:0-1015 GCA_037440665.1 Chloroflexota bacterium | reverse complement strand
CACGAACGCGTCGGACCCCTTCGTCAGGGGCGCCGGCATCCTGATCGTCGAGGACGGCGACTTCAGGCAGATGACGAACTTCCAGTGGGATGGGCTCGTCATCGTCACCGGCCGCTACGTCGGCGCCGGCTTCATGCAGAGCAGCACCACCACGATCCGCGGCGCCTTCCTCGCGAACGAGACCGAGGCGGGGGAAGCGAACGGCTACTTCGAGTTCTACCTGAACGCCCTCGCCAACCACTTCACGGTGAAGAGGAGCAAGCAGAACCTGGAGCTGATCCAGCAGCTGCGCGGGCTCCACAGCATGTCGAGCTGGAGAGAGATCTGACGCGCCGCGCGGCACCCGCGTCTCGAGCCTTCGTGCAGGGCGCGGTCCTGCAACGATCCCCGGGAAGGGGGGCGCCTGTCGCCGGCAATGGCGACCAGTCCGAGCAGTCCCCAGGGCAGGGTTGACGGCCATGAAGAGATGGAAAACGCTCGGCAACGAGCGCGGCGTCGCGCTCGTGCTCGCCCTGATGATCCTGCTGACGCTCACCGGCCTCGCGCTCGCGTTCCTGTCCGCCAGCGCCCTCGAGCCCCAGATCTCCCGCAACCTGCAGGACGCCGTGCGCGCCCGCTACGTCGCCGAGGCCGGCCTCGAGGTGGCGTTCAACACCCTCCTCGCCACGGAAACCTGGAGCGACCTGCTCGCCAGCGCCACCTGCGCCCAGGGCGCCCCCCTCTGGACCAACCAGACGCTGCCCGGCCTCCCGGCCGCCAGCGGCACCTTCACGGTCACAGTGCGCAACGACTGCCACGCCGCCGACCCCCCGCGCACCGGCACGACGCTGCTCTACAGCCTGCTCGCGCTCGACCCCGCGCATTTGCACGTCTTCGACGCCCGCACCGGGGTGATCCTCATCGCGGCCACCAACCGACCCGACATCCTCGACCCCGCGCTCCTCCGCCCCGGTCGCTTCGACCGCCAGATCGTCGTCGACCGACCCGACCTGGAGGGCCGCAAGGGCATCCTCGA
>JBBITS010000332.1:0-2106 GCA_037440665.1 Chloroflexota bacterium | reverse complement strand
ATCTGCCTGCCGGCATGTCGCCGGGAATGGAAGTGAGTGCCGTCTTCGATCCGCCGAACTTCACCTCGCCCTTCGGGACGCATCTCTGCATCGCGGAGGTGGACGTCGATACGGGCGACGTGAAGATCGTGCGCTACATCGCCGTGGACGACTGTGGCCGTGTTATCAACCCGCTGGTCGTCGAGGGACAGATCCAGGGCGGCGTGGCGCAGGGGCTGGGTCAGGCGCTGCTGGAGGGGGTCGTGTACAGCGAAGACGGTCAACTGTTGACCGGTTCTTTCCTGACCTATCCGATGCCGAGTTCCACCGGCCTTCCGGTGGTCGAGACGGACCGCACCGAGACGCCGACGCCGGTCAACCCGCTGGGCGCCAAGGGCGTCGGCGAGGCGGGCGCCATTGCCGCGCCGCCCGCCGTGGTCAACGCGGTGGTGGACGCGTTGTCTCCGTTCGGGATCAGACACCTCGACATGCCGCTTTGGCCGGAGAAGGTGTGGCGGGCCGTGCGGCAAGCGAGGGGGGGTGCGGCGTGATCCCGGCCCCGTTCGAGTATCTGAGGCCCGGTTCGGTGCAAGAGGCGATCGACCTCCTGCGCACGCATGGCGACGAGGCGCGGCTGCTCGCCGGCGGGCACAGCCTCATCCCCTTGCTGAAGCTCCGGCTGGCTGCGCCGCGGTATCTCGTCGACCTGGGCCGCATTACCAGCCTCTCATATATACGAGAGCAAGGCGGCACCGTTTGTGCCGGCGCGCTGACGACCCACGCCGAGATCGAGCACTCCGATCTGCTCAAGACTCGCCTGCCGCTTCTTCCAGAGGCGGCATCGTGCATCGGGGATGTTCAGGTGCGCAACCGCGGCACGATCGGCGGCAGTCTGGCGCACGCGCACCCGGCCGCCGACCTTGCGGCCGCCGTGTTGGCCCTGGATGCGGAGATCCAGGTGTGCGGGCCCGATGGGTGCCGCAGCGTGCGGGCGGCGGACTTCTTCACTGGCATGTTCAGCACAGCGCTGCGAGCCGACGAGGTGTTGGTGGAGATCCGCATCCCGCTGCTTCCGGACGGGGCCGGCGCCGCGTACCTGAAGGCCGAGGATAAAGCCTCGCGCTTCGCGCTGGTCGGCGTGGCGGCAGTCGTCAGTCTCGATGGGGCCGGCATCTGCCGGGATGCGCGTGTGGCAGTGACGGGCGTGGCTGCCAGGGCGTTTCGAGCACGAACTGCGGAACGTGCGCTGCTCGGGATGCGCCTCGATCAGGACGCGATCGAGGCCGCAGCCCGGCTGGTGGTCGAGGGGGCAGAACCTCTTTCCGACCTCTTTGCCTCTCGCGACTACCGCCTCCATCTCGCACGAGTCTACACAGCCCGGGCGCTTCAGCAGGCTGCGGCTGAAGCGGCCGGAGGGTGATTCTGGCCACCAGCGCGGTGTCGGGTGGAGGCATGAGAAATCGCCCCCCAGTGTTCTGGTCGTCTTTCCTGCTTGTGCGAATTGCAGCGCGGCACGGACTCGCTTCGAAGCTGGAGAGGACAACCGCAGCGGTGTGGCGCGTTTTGTGGTCGCCACCGACCGAAGCATCGGGCAGCAAGCCGTCGCCGAAACTGGTAAACGGAAGACTGGGTCAACCGTTGTGCGAACAGGCGACGACGCAGTTCGCCCACGCGAAACGCAATGCAAAAGGAGAGGGGGCATGAAGAACAAGATACGCTCGATGGCGATCGTTGGATTCATGATGGCTGGTGCGGTGGGGTTGTTCATGAGCCGCGCAGAGAACGGGGCGGTCGCGCCAAGCCAGGCCGCGGTGGCCGGCTCGCTAGAGGAAATCATCCAACAGCGCGGCCTCACGCCCGACGAAGCGGAAGCGGCCCTGAAGGTTTTCGTTCCGCCGGGGAAGTACGACGACTTCATCATGTTCACCTCAGGGGGGCACCGCGGAACGGTGTTGCTGTACGGCATTCCGTCGATGCGTCTCCTCAAGGAGATCCCTGTGTATGCTGCGGACTCCTGGCAAGGGTGGGGACAGGGCGACGCGGGCGGCATGGAGGTGCTGAAGAAGGGTTCGTACGGCGAGGGGCTGCCGACCCTGACGTGGGGTGACTTGCACCACCCCCAAATCT
>JBBITS010000331.1:0-2108 GCA_037440665.1 Chloroflexota bacterium | reverse complement strand
CGCTGTTCGGAGGGGCGATTGTGTTCGTAGCGGCCACCTATGCCCAGCGGGCACACGTGGCCGTCATACGGGCTTATCTGTTCGAGGTCGAGCGCCTGAACGAGGAGCTACACCGCCTGGCGTCGCGCGACACGCTGACGGGGCTCCTGAACCGCGCCTCGTTCTGGGGGACGGTCGACTGGTATCTGGCTAACGATCCTGATGGCCAATGCTGCGTGGCTATCTTCGACCTCGACGGCTTCAAGGCGCTCAACGACACGCGCGGACACGTCGCCGGCGACCAGGCGCTGGTCGCGGTGGCGCGGCACCTGTCCGAGTCGGGATGCGTGGCGGCGGGCCGCATTGGCGGCGACGAGTTCGCCGTGCTGCTGGACTTCGATGGCCACCAGGCGCGCTTGATGTGCACCGATCTGGCGGCAGGCGTCGAGAGGTATGAGCTAGGGCTCAGCGTCGGCGTCGCCAACTACCCGATAGATGGCCGGGACGCCCAGCAGCTCATGACGGTGGCCGACCGGCGGATGTACGACGACAAGCGCCGCCGCAAGCTGGCCGCCTGAGGCTGCTCACACCTCCAGAAGTCACGCGGATTCGGGGCGTTCAGTCGCCGAGCAGGGTCGTGTAGCCCAGCGAGAATATCTCCTCGACGTACTCGGACCGCCAGCCCGGATCGGGCACGCGGTGGCCGTGGTCGCGGAACCACTGGTGGTATGAGAGGTACTCCTCCTCCAGCTTCCGGCGCCACTGATCTTCCTCGGCGAAGATCGTGGGCTCGACGTTCTCCAGGCGCTGGCCGCATTCGTCAGGGTCGATGTCGAGGTCTTCCTGCCAGTACTCGGCTAGGTAGTCCAGGCAGTCCTCGAGGTCTTTGCGGCAGTCAGACATGAGCATGGTCATCATGCCCACCTCGTCGACCGGCTTGGCGCGGAGGCGGAGCTGGCGGGCGCACGGCTCGCAGACGACGACGAGCTTGCGGGCGTCGCACTCGTCCTTGCGGTTGCAGTGGTGGCAGCGCGGGGCGTAGCTGGCGGCTTCGGGAGCGCGGGTGTACCCCGCGAAGACCTGCGTGGTCAAGACGCCGCATCGCAGGCACGACATCTTGTCCGCGAAGATCTCGTCGATCGTCTTGCTCCAGTCGATCTGCATGGCGGCCCCTTTCCCCCGGAGGAATCGGCCCTGCTATCATACTGAACCTGCTTCCCGGCCGACAACGCCACCCCCGCGAGGCCCAGTACGGTGACAGCGCGTTCACCATCGTGTGTCCTCGCCGCCTTCGGCCCGCCGGTCAATCGTCCGATTACAGAATCGGAGGGACGTGACGATGATGGGGACCACCGAGCGCGAGGAAGAGGGCGCCTCGGGCGGCAATAGCACTCGCGATGCGAGGGTGTATCGCGCCTACGCCCTGACCGACGTTATCCACCTGTCCGTTGGCCTCATGGCTTTCGGAGGTCTGCTGGTAGCTTCGGCCGCCGAGTGGGCGGCGTTCCCTCACGCGGCGTTCGTTTTCGCGCTGCTACTGGCGGCAGCGTTTGCCGTGTCGGCGCTCGTGAGGCGCCGCGGGCCGTCACCTTCTTCTTCGCTACGCCAGCGGGCTCGCCGTAACAGCGCGCCTATCGTGGACCCTCTGGCCCGCCTTCCCGACAAGACGCGGTTCGTGTTCCGCCTGCAGGAGGAGCACCAGCGAGCGGTCCGGTCCGGCGGCTCCGTGGCCATCGCCATGTTCGATGTCAACGGGCTGGCAGACGTGAACCGCCAGTACACGACGCACGCCGGCGACGAGGTGCTGCGCCACGTCGCGCGCGTCCTGGGCTCCGTGAAGCGGGCGTCGGACATGTTGGTGCGATTCTCGGACGACGAGTTCGCCGTGATGCTTCTGGACTGCGATGAGAAGGGCGCGCGCGCCTACGTCGAGCGCGTCGAGCACGCGATGACGAAGGAACCGGCTCAGGCCGAGGTGCGTGGCAGGCGCGTGACGATCTGGACTGGCGTCAGCTCAGGCGCCGCCGCGTCGGGGCCCAACGTGCGCGACGCCAACCAGCTCCTGTCACACGCGGCCGAAAATCTGCACCGCGCCAAGTACGAGCGCGAGCAGCGCCGCCAGGCCTGGC
>JBBITS010000330.1:0-2120 GCA_037440665.1 Chloroflexota bacterium | reverse complement strand
ACTCCCCGGCGATCAGGGCGCGAAACTCGCGCAGGGCGGCGATGTAGCGGTCGAGCCAGTGCGCGATGTTCTCTGCGTTGGTCAGGCAGATGTCGTGCGCCATCTCGGGGCTGCCTGACGCGACGCGCGTCGTATCGACGAAGCCGCCTGCCGCCAGCGCGGCCAGCTCCGGCCACGCCTGGCTCGCGCGCGCGACGTGGAACAGCGCGGCGGCCGCCACGAGCGGCAGATGGCTGATGGCAGCGACGTAGCTGTCGTGCTCGGCCGCGTCCATGAAGACGGGCTGCGCGCCCAACGCCTCGGCGATCGCCCGGGCCACGCGCACCCCGCGCTCGCTAACGCTCGCCTCGGGCGTGAGCACGAAAGGGCGGTCGCGGAATAGGTCGGTGTCGGCGGCGTCCAAGCCAGCCTCGGCCTTCCCGGCCATCGGGTGGCCGCCGACGAAGTCCACGGGCTCCGGCAGCAGTTCGTTGGCCCACTTGCACACCTGGAGCTTGGTGCTGCAGGTGTCCATGACCAGCGCGTCCTCGCGCAACTCCGGCGCGATCTCCTCGAAGACGCCGCGCGTCGCCAGCACCGGCGTCGCGATGATGACCACGGCGGCGTCGCGCGCGGCCGCGGCGGCGTTGCCGACGCTCCTGTCGATGGCACCCAGCTTCTGCGCCTTAGATCCGACGCCCCATTCGCGGTCGCTCCCCCAGATCTCGAGGCCTTCGATCTTCGCCTTCTTCAGGGCGAGACCGATGGAGCCACCGATGAGGCCCAGTCCGATGATCGCGAGCTTCTGCATCTCGTCGTACCTCTAACGCCGATCCGGCTTGACGCCGAGGGAACCAGAAGGACCGACGTCACCCTGAGGGCCCGCCGTGGGCGGAGACTCAGAATGACAGTTCGGCTACCTTCACAAGCTAAACGCCCTGGATTCATACCCGTCAAGCTGGATAGGCCCTAGTTCGCCTCGTCGGCCTCGCGCAAAAGCGTAAGGCGGGCATCGAGCGCGCCTTCACGCTCCTGCTCGCGGATGAGGCGCACCGTCTCGGCGCTGCACCCGGCCTCTATCGCCCGTTCGGCGCCGAGTTCCGGGTGGCGCCGCAGCCGGTCGAGCGCTCCGCCCCGCCGCACCATCCTCGCTTCGAGCCGTGGCGCCAAGTTTTGCAACGCCACGTGCGCCACGCGGGTCCACACCGTCTGCGGCCCCTTGCCACAGTCGTGCAGCAGAGCGGCCGTCAGGAGGTCGGCGTCGGCGGGAGCGCGCTCCCTCAGCATACGCCAAACGTCGAGGCCGTGGCGCTGGTCACGGCGGTCCATCGACAGAAAGAATTGGCGCTGCGCGGGGGCCAGCGGCCGGAGGGCCTCCTCCAACTCCTCGGGTTCGATGACCACGTTGAGCGCGCCGAAGAACTGGCGGGCCCGGTACAGCGCGCGCACGAGCATCTCAGGTGAGGTCGTGCACGCCCACGAGCCGAGCCATCCACTCAAGGCCAGGGCCCATGATCTCGCCCAGCGGGTTGACTCCCAGGAAGAACGGCAGGACCAGCATCAGGAAGAGAATCCCCATGCCGTAGCGATAGAGGAAGTCGACCAGATCACGCCAGCTCGGCGGCGCCAGGCCGCTGAGGATGTTGAAGCCGTCGAGCGGGGGTATGGGGAGCAAGTTGAACACGGCCAGCACTAGGTTCACGCCGATGAGGTTCGCCAGGAAGAAGCCGACGAAGTCCTCGGCCCCCCAGCCAATGGTCCCACCCGGGTTGTCGAACGCCGGAAAGCGCAGGTCCACCCACCCGAGCCGGAAGGGAATGCCCGCCGCGGCGGCAAGCAGCAGGTTCGACAGCGAGCGCCGTAACCGTCATTCCCGCCCGTCCGTTGCGCATGGCGTAGGGGTTTATCTGCACCGGCTTGCCCCACCCGAAGCCGACGAGGAACAGCATCAGCGTCCCGGCTGAGTCGAGATGCCGCGACGGGTTAAGCGTTATGCGACCCTGGCGGCGCGGCGTCGGATCGCCCAGCGAGTCGGCCGAGATGGCGTGGCTGAACTCGTGGAACGATATCCCCGCGACCAGCGACACGACGAGCGCGCCAACGACGGTCAGTAACAGCAGAGGGCTTTCGTCGAGGAGGTC
>JBBITS010000329.1:0-2128 GCA_037440665.1 Chloroflexota bacterium | reverse complement strand
GAGTACGACTGGACGGTGGTCGCCAGGTATGCGCCGGGCTACGCGGCCTACGTCGAGGGTGAACGGGAGCGCCTGGGCGAGACGCATCCCCTGTTCCAGACGCAGTATCTGCTGAAGACGCTGGCCGGCGGCGGGCGTCTGTTCTCGGCGTCACAGCGGGCGCAGCTTCAGGGCGCGCACGCGCGGCTGCGGTCGCCTGTAGCCGGCGAGAGCTACGTGGCCGGGCTCGACCTGGCGGGCGAGGCTCCGGCGCTACAGGAGAAGGGCCACGATGCGACCGTCCTCACCATCGGCCGGGTGACGCGCGCGGGTGGGCCGCTCTTTCCCGGTGCGCGCGTGGAGATCGTGGAGCATCTCGCGTGGACGGGCGAGCGTCACGATGTCCTTCTGCCGCAGCTCGTGGACCTGCTGCGCGAGGTCTGGCGCGTGCGGAAGGTGGCCGTTGACGCCACGGGCCTGGGCGAGACGGCGGCGCGCGTTCTGGCGTCGGCGCTGGGCGAGTCGAGGGTCGAGGCTGTCAAGTTCAGCGCCGAACGGAAGTCGCGCCTGGGTTTCGCGCTACTGGCCGCGGTCAACACCGGGCGTCTCAAGATGTACGCCGCCGACGGATCGGCGGAGTGGCGCGAGTTCTGGCGTCAGGCCGAACTGACGCACGCCGCGTACCGGGCGAACGCCACGCTGAACTTCTACGTCGACCCGGCGGACGGGCACGACGACTACCTGACGAGCCTGGCGCTGGCCGTGGAGGCGGCCGCGGACGCCGGGCCGCGTCGCGCCACCGGACGCGTCAGGGACGCGCCGTCGTGGTGACGGCGGGACGGAGCGAGCAACGAGAGGGCTGCGATGGTTGCCATCGATATCAGGGACAGCGCTTCCCTTCTTGCCTCACCGGCGGGACAGACGATCCTGCCGCTGCCGGCGCGGTGCGACGCACTGCCGGAGCACCTGGAGTACCGCGACGAGGGCTGCGAGCTGGCGCCGCGATGCCTGGAGTGCCCGCTGCCGCGCTGCAAACACGATGAGCCTGGAGGCGCGCGGCACCTGAAGGTGGAGACGCGGGACGGCGAGATCGCGCGGGTGTGGCTGGCCTCGGGCGGGCGCATCCGGGTGAACGAGTTGGCGCAGCGCTACGGGCTGTCGCGGAGGTCAGTGTTCCGCATCCTGCGCGCCATCAAGAGCAGGGCGCCGGAAGCGAAGAACACGAGGGTGAGAGCCAGGGGCCAGAGGGGCCGGTGCGCCGTGGGGCGCGGGAGGCCGAGGCCGGGGAGGTTGGTGACCTGACCTTCGCAGACGCGCACTTCGAGCGGCGCCGGGAGGGCGGAGTATACCGTGCTGCGCACGGGATCGTCGACGCGCACGGCGAACACGATGAACGACGCCGTGTAGCAGCCGGGGAGGGCCGGTATCCACACGGGAAGCTGCATCACGTTGGCGGGCGGGTGGCCGTAGTCGACGCGAAAGCCGCAGTCGGGGAAGCCGGGCGCGCACGACCACCATTCGGTCGAGAGGTGGCTGTCGAGGGCCTCGTAGGCGATGCCGCCGCGCGCCCAGAGCGAGACGGCGAACTCGGTTTCGTCGTCCGACCGGTCGGTCCAGCGCAGCACGAAGCCCGCGGGCGTGACCTCGAGCGTGACGGGCACGGGCGGCGGAGGCGGAGGCTTGGGAGGGGGTGCGCCCGCGAGCGCGGAACCGGCGTCGAGCGCAAGTGCAAACGCTACGACGGCCAGCAGCAGCCCTCTCATACCAGAGAGAACGCGCGGCGAGATCACAAGGTTAACGCCGCGCCCGTAAATCGCGATCGCGTCGCCGTCGCGCGCGTGACCGTCTCGCCGCGGTCTGTTCGCGGAGCCAGTGAAACGATCGGGTGGCGGCGGGCGATCCGCCAGGAGGAGCAGACATGACGTCGGCACAGAGCATCCCACAGATCCTGCAGCGCAGGGACTCCGCGCGGCTACGGGCCTACGCCGAGAACCTGGCCTTCTATCAGGGGGAGCAGTGGCCAGGGCCGAGACGCGGGCGAGAGCGGCGCCTCGTCTTCAACTATGCCAAGGCGCTCGTCGAGAAGACGGCGTCGTACCTGATGTCGGGCGTCGGGTTCGCCGTGGATCCCGAAGACGCATCGACGGAA
>JBBITS010000328.1:764-2129 GCA_037440665.1 Chloroflexota bacterium | reverse complement strand
ACGTGCTGTTCCTGCGGCGCCATCCGCGCGAGTCTCTCGAGGAGAGTGAGCGTCGCGATGCGCCGCGGCGCGCGCGGCTTGTGGCCGCTCTCTACGGGGTCATGGTCGCCGGCTTCTGGGTGGCGTACCGGGTCAAGCTGCCGTAGCGCCGATACACCCCACCCGCCTTCCTGGAACGTAGCGTGAGCCAGACGACGCATGGCAGTGTGCCTGGTGCTCAGGGATGGACAGCCGCCCGACATCGACCTGGAGCTGACGCGCCTGTCGGGCCGTGTCAGGATGCGCGCGAACAACGAGCATGACGGGCGACGAGGACGACAGGTCAAAAGCTCGACCCAGGGATTCACCCTGCCGCTCGCCGGCCTCACCATGAGTTCCTGGCCCAGAGCGGTCGGCTTCGGGTTGTTGGTGTGGCTCCTCCCCTTCGTCATCGCGTTTCTGGTGTTTCCGCTGCGCGAGTCCGCGCGGCCCGTATTCGAATCGGTCATGGCCGTGGCGGTGGCGGGCACAGCCGTCGGCCTGGGCCTGGTCTACCTCCGGCGGGTCCACGCCGTTCGACCGCGCGAGGGCCTTGCGCTCGGTGTTCTGTGGTTCGCGCTCTGCGTGCTCATCGACGCGCCGCTCAGGCTTCTGGGCGGGCCGATGCAGATATCGATCGGCGTGTACTTCGGGGACATCGGTCTTACCTACGTCAGCATTCCGCTGATTACCTGGGGCCTTGCGGCGGCGGCCGCTGCGGCAAGGGGGGATTGGATACGCCCTCATGACCTCGGTTGAAACCCTTCGGGCCTGTCTGAGGCAGGGCTGAAGCCCTGCGCTACATCGGTCGGGAACCCGGTGCCGGAGGGCCCGACTCGCCCGAGGGGGAGCTCCACCTGACGGTGCTGGCGCGCCACCCGGTAGTGCTTTCGATCGCGACCACTACGCCGGCGCCGCTCGCGTCGAGCTCGGCGAGCCGCTCGCCCCGCTCGGACCAGATCGCGCTCCGCCCTGCGGACGCGAGCCCACCGGAAGGTCCCCCGTAGTTCGCAAAGACGACGGCCATGGAGTGGCGCGCGGCGTAGGTTGCGAGAGCCGCGGTCTCCCGCTCGAACTCGGAGGGAATGACGAACATGCTCGCGAGGTAGATGCGCGCGCCTCGTGCCGCCGCTGCCTGTGGATGCGACGGCCGACCGGTGTCGGCGCATATGGCCACCGCCGCCGTGTGTCCGCCGACTCGGACGCCTGGATTCCGTGTTCCGGCGTGAAAGACCGTACGTTCCGCGGGCGGTACGACGCCGTCGACGCTCGCGCCGGCCGAGAAAGCGCCCAGGTGGTGCTTCGCGTAGACCTCGACAGTCCGGTCCGGACAGACGATGAATGCCC
>JBBITS010000328.1:0-742 GCA_037440665.1 Chloroflexota bacterium | reverse complement strand
CCTGACCGGCGCCCCGGCAATGACGGTGAGAGAAAGAGACGACGCCGCGTCAACGAGCGGAGCCAGACGCGCGTCGTCCGGAGAGAAGGCCAGCCGGGCGGCGAGGTCCATTTCGTAGCCGGTCAGGGACAGCTCGGGAAAGACGACAACCTGCGCGCCTTCTTCCGCCGCGAGGCTGACGAGTCGAAGATGCTGTTCGACGTTGGCGCCGATATCACCACGAATCGGTACGGTCTGCGCGGCGGCCAGAGCGCGACGGCGCGTCATGCCAGGAGCCTAGCATGGCCCGATGGCGGCGGTTCGTGTATAAATGGCCCATTCGAATCATGGCCACGTTCGCGAGGAGGGACCCGTGACCCACCTGACCGCAGCCGGCGCCGTCGGCCTGACCGTCTTCATCCTCCTCGGGGCTGCGCAGTCGTCGGGCGACCGGCAGGCTGCAACGGATGTCTGGCAGCCGATTCGCTTCCTCGCGGGCGACTGGCAGGGAACGGCCGAGGGGCAGGCCGGCACCGGGACAGTCCGGCGCCGCTACGTCTTCGTCCTGAAGGAACGCTACCTCCACGAGACGAACGTCTCCACGTACCCGCCACAGCCGGCCAACAGGGCCGGCGAAATTCACGAGCATTGGAGCTTCTTCAGCTACGATCGCTCGCGCACAGCGTTGGTCCTGCGTCAATTCCACCAGGAAGGATTCGTGAACCAGTACGTCCTCAGCACGGCCGAGAGCGGCCCTGGCAGG
>JBBITS010000327.1:0-2130 GCA_037440665.1 Chloroflexota bacterium | reverse complement strand
AGCCGCGGCCACGACGGCTCTCCACACGCGCATGAAGTTGCCGCCCATCACCTTGCCCACCTCCTCGTCGCCGAAGCCGGCGGCGAACAGCCCTTCGGCGATGGCGCGGAAGTTGGCCTCCTCGCCGAACTCCTTCGTGTAGCGGCTCATGCCGCGCAGGTCGCTGCCGATGCCGACGTGGTCGATGCCGGCGACCCGCCGGACGTGGTCGATGTGCCGCACCATGTCGGCCATCTCGCGGCTGCTCTCGCCGTTGGGCCAGATTCCGATGACGCCGCCGGCGCCGGCGATGGCCCTGATCTCCTCGTCGGTCAGATAGCGATCGCCCTCGTGGAGGGCTCTGGCGCCGGTGTGGCTGAAGATGACCGGCGCACGCGACACCTTCAGCGTGTCGAGAATCGTCTCTGTGTTGGCGTGGGCGAGGTCGATGACGAGGCCGAGGCGGTTGGCGGCGCGAACCGCCTCGACGCCGAAGGGCGTGAGGCCGCCGGGCGAGTAGGGGTAGGTCTGGATGTGGCCCAGCTCGTTGGCGCGGAAGTGTACGAGCTGGAGCAGGCGCAGCCCCCGGCGATGCAGATCCTCGACGTGGTCCAGGCGGCCCTCGAGCCCGTCGGCGCCCTCGAGGGCGGGCATGAGGGCGACCTTGCCCGAAGCGCGCGACGCCGCGACCGCGTCGGGACTGGTGGCCAGGGCGGCCAGGCCGTCGGCGGCGGTCCGGAGAATCCGGTCCAGGCGCTCCAGCGTGAAGGCGAACGGTTCGCCCGGCTTCGGCCGGTACTCGCGCGCGGGAACCTCCGTGCCGTCGGCCTGCACGAAGCGGCCGCTGTAGATCGCATCGGTGCTGATGTTGGCCGCGACGACGTCGATGAGGCCGGCGCGGTAGCGGGCCAGCTCCTCGGGCTCGATGCGCGACACGTTGGCCCGGTGGAAGCGGCTCGGGTGGGCCTGCCCGTCGCCGAGCCAGCGGACCAGCGGGGCGGCGAGGCGGTCGGGCGCCGGGGTCTGCGGTGCGGAGATCACGCCTGCCGTACCGAGGCCGGCGAGGAAAGCGACGAGGGCGAGTCGAGCATGCATGCCGCGCAGCGTAGCACAGGGCCGGGCCCGCGCTCTCCGCGATTGTTCATGACCATGTTCGGCCTCCCGAAGGAGGTCGGGCGCCCGTGCGCTCGGGAAGGGGACATTCCTGTCGAGCGAAGGGGGGTGACATTTCGGACCAGTCATGTCGCCGCCGCGCTTGGCCACCCGGCTGGGGCCGTGCTAGGATCGGCTGTTCCTCCTGCCGGCGGAGCCCCGGCGTTCGGGGCGGTGCCGGCGCCAGCGCGCGCCCTTAGCTCAGTTGGATAGAGCGTCTGGCTACGAACCAGGAGGTCGCAGGTTCGAGTCCTGCAGGGCGCGCCACTTCTCCCCACAAATTGGACGATTCGCCCTTGCGACGGGGCCGGGTGTGACGTCACATGTGACGCGACGCCCTCGTCCTTCGCGAGCGCCTTGCCCGTGTCCCGCGCGCCCGCGGCCTCCGGCTCGAGCGCCTTCGCCGCCTCGTCCAGCGCCCTCCGGCGCACGTGGCTGTAAACCGCCATCATCGCGGGGACACCTGGCCGAACTGGGCGCGGATGACCCAGGCGGCGACTCCCTTCTCTGTCAGACGCGTCAACGCTGTGCGACGCCCGTCGTGGAAGCGCACATGCGGCAGGCCGGCCGCCTTCCTGACCGAACGCCAGGCAGTGTGCCAGGACGCCATCGGGCGAGTGGGATCCAGCTTGCGGGACTGCCCATGGTGCCTCGTTCGACTGGGCCACCGCGAACAGGCGTGCCTGCTCCTCGTCGGTGAGCGCTTGCCCGGCGGGCGGCCCATTTCCTTCCACCACGCAACCATCCGCGCCGACACCTGAGGACGCCGCTCCTCGGCGTATTGACTGACCGCTTGGTCAGTGGTGAGCCCAGCGAACTCCCGCGAACCCCGCGACCAACCACTTCGCCTGCTGCGCACGCACACGTTGCGACTCATCTGTCGTGGACGCGAGAAGCTCAGTGCTCACAGATCCTCCTGAGTCGGTGTAGACGCTGTCGGCTCACGCAAAGTTGAACGGCCGGCGCAAGCGGGCGCACGCCCGCTTACGCAGGTCAGCT
>JBBITS010000326.1:0-2130 GCA_037440665.1 Chloroflexota bacterium | reverse complement strand
GACCCGCCGCAGCGACGCCTGCGCCGCCGCTTCGAGGCGCGAAGCGACAGCCGCGGCGATGTCGCCAGGTCCGGCCACTCCCAATCGCAACGCAGCCCGCGCCTGCGCCAGTTCGTCGCGCACCACGTCAGCCACGATGTCTGCGCGCAGGCGGTTGAGATAGGGCGCGACGCGCCCGTCGGCGAGGACGCGGTCCACGGACGGCAGTTGACGGAGCGGGTTCGTCTGAGTCATCGGTGGGATTGTAGCAGTGAGAGGCCCACGAAACTGGAGGTTGGAGATTGCGGAGGTTGGAGGTGGGAAGCGGGAAGCGGGACGTTCTTCTCCCGGAAGGCCACGCTTCGGCGTGCCGCGCCTGCGACACAACACGGGCGCGCCCCGTTCTCCTTGCCGGGCGATTGTGAAAGAAGTATCATTCGGCCAGATTCACCAGGAGGCATCGCCGTGACCAACTTGCGCATCCCCGGTCCGACGCCGTGCCCGGAGGACGTGCTCCAGGCTATGAGCCGGCAGATGATCAACCACCGCGGACCGGAGTTCGCGGCCATGCTCAAGCGCATCACGTCGCGCCTCCAGACCCTTTTCGAAACCAAGAACGACATCCTGATCCTCACCGCCAGCGGCACCGGCGCCATGGAGGCCATGGTCGTTAACTTCCTGTCTCCGGACGACCACGTCGTCGTCGTCTCCATCGGCGAGTTCGGCCAGCGATTCGCCCAGATCTGCGACACCTACGGCGTCCGCGTGACCAAGCTCGAGTACGCTCAGGGCGAACCGGCCGACCCCGCTGACCTCGACGGCGCGCTTGGTGCTAACCCGGACGTCAAGGCCGTCCTCGTGACGCATAACGAGACCTCCACCGGTGTGACTAACGACCTGGAGGCACTGGCCAAGGTCATCAACAAGCATGGCAAGCTGTCCATCGTCGACGCCATCAGCAGCCTGGGCTCCATCCGGCTGCCGGTGGACCGCTGGGGGCTGGACGTGGTCGGCACCGGCTCGCAGAAGGGCTGGATGGTGCCGCCGGGCCTAGCGATGATCTCCGTCAGCGCGATGGCGTGGGAGGCGTACAAGACGGCGGAGATACCGCGCTACTACCTCGACCTCGGCAAGGCCAAGAGCTTCCTCGAAAAGGGCCAGACGCCGTGGACGCCCGCCGTCAGCGTGTTCTACGCGATGGACGTAGCGCTGGAGCAGCTCGAGAAGGAAGGCGTCGAGGGCATCGTCACGCGCCATCAGCGCATCGCCGCCTTCACGCGCAAGGGCGTGAAAGAGATGGGGCTGGAGCTGCTGGTGAAGGACGAGCGATACGCGTCCAACACGGTGACCGCAATCAAGGCGCCTGCGGGCGTCGACGCCAACGCCGTCTCGAAGATACTGCGGGAGGATCTCGATGTCGTCATCGGCGGCGGGCAGGGCTCGCTCGCGGGGAAAATCTGGCGCATAGGCCACCTCGGCTTCTGCAGCGAGGAAGACATCGCCGACGCCCTCGCGAAGCTGCGAGAGGCGCTGTCGCGCGCGGGCTACAGCGCGGCGGGAGTGGCCGCCGCTCCCGGAAGCTAGCCGCCCGGCGTCCCAGAACGTATCCTCTGAAGGGCAACCAGGGTGGTTGCCCTTCATCGTTGCGAAAGAAGGCAAGATGGCGACGAATCACCGGCCGCGCATCCTCGTGACTGACCCCATCGCCCGCGAGGGGACGGACATCCTGTCGCGCGAAGGCGAGGTCGAAGTGCGTCTGGGCCTGAAGGGGCAGGATCTCCTCGGGGCCATCGGCGACTATAGCGCGCTGGTCGTGCGCAGCGAGACGAAGGTCACGCGCGACGTGGTCGAAGCCGGGCGACAGCTTCAGGTCGTCGGCCGCGCAGGCGTCGGCGTCGACAACATCGACCTCGTGGCGGCGACGGAGCGGGGTATCGTCGTTGTCAACGCGCCGCTGGGCAATACCGTATCGGCGGCAGAGCACGCTATCGCGTTGATGTGTGCCCTGGCGCGGAACATCCCTCAGGCCGACGCCTCGCTGCGGTCCGGCAGGTGGGAACGCATGAGATTCACCGGCATCGAGTTGCGCGGCAAGACCCTGGGCATCGTCGGCCTGGGGCAGGTCGGCTCCGAGGTCGCCCGGCGCGCGCG
>JBBITS010000325.1:931-2134 GCA_037440665.1 Chloroflexota bacterium | reverse complement strand
CATGCTGGACATAACCTGAGACTACGCAATCCTTCCAGTGTCAACCTGTAACGGCAGGCGTAGGATAACGATGCTGCTTGTGTAGCGGTGCGAATGTGAGGTGAGTGGCCATGACTGGACGTAATTGGGCAATTGCCGGCCTCCTGCTGGCCGCATTCACGCCGCTCGCGTGGTTCGCCGCCGGCGGGGCCGAGGGCGGCCGGGCCCCGGTGCGCGCCGTCTGGGCCGAGGGCCGCGCGCGAGTCGCCGGGGAAACGGTCATCGTAGAGATTCTCGTAGCTGTGCCGGCCGGGGCCGACCCGCAGACCGTGGGGCG
This sequence comes from Chloroflexota bacterium, assembly GCA_037440665.1. Taxonomy (GTDB): domain Bacteria; phylum Chloroflexota; class Dehalococcoidia; order DSTF01; family JACRBR01; genus DATLZC01. The sequence continues at coordinate 1,818 of JBBITS010000325.1, read as the reverse complement.
AGAGGCGCTGCGCCGCGCTTATCCGGAGGCTGCCCCCCTGACGGACGCCGAGTCGTCGGGCTACACGACTACCGGCCTGTACTGGGACGTCCTTCCGGTAGTGACGAACTACAACGACGCCGGCGGGCCCGGGAATCTGAACTACGTCAGCCGCCGGGGCAGTCTGACGTCGGCCATGCAGACCTGGACGGACGTGCCGACCTCGCGCTTCGAGTTCAGCGACGGTGGGGACACGACGCGCTGTCCGTCTTTGGTGAAAGAGTGCCCTGGGCGCCAGTACTTCGACGGATACAACGACGTGGGCTGGCTGAACATCAGCGACCCCAGCGTGCTCGGCGTGACGTGGTATTCGACCTCGCGTGACGAGTTCGATATGGCCATAGACAACACGAATTTCGTCTGGCAGACGTCGTGCGGCGACGTGTCCGGCCAGTACGACCTGGAGACCGTGCATCTGCACGAGCTAGGCCACGCCTTGGGCCTGGGCCACTCCAGCGACCCCAACGCTGTGATGTACGCGTACTATCGAGGCGCCAGGTGCGCCCTGGGCGCCGACGACGTCAACGGCGTGACAGCGCTGTACCCCGAGGCCAGCGGCCCTACGCCGACTCCTACCGCCACAACCGAGCCCGAGGATACGGCCACACCGACGTCCACGCCTGAGCCCACGGACACGCCGTCGCCGACGGCAACGCCGACGCCCGGCGGCGACACACCCACGCCCACGCCGACGCCGGGCGAGAAGTGCCCGCCAGGCTGGCAGAGGCGGGGCCTCTGCTGAGCAGCCGGTGTTGAGGGGAATCCACGAGCGCTGTCCGGAAGGACAGCGCTCGTTTCGTCATCTGCTCGCCTTGACCGGCGAGGCTGGCGCCGCCTACCATCGGGCG
>JBBITS010000325.1:0-911 GCA_037440665.1 Chloroflexota bacterium | reverse complement strand
AGTCCGCATGGCTGACCCCTGTCCCATCGGCATGTTCGACTCGGGCGTAGGCGGGCTCGCCGTTCTTGCCGAGGTCCGGCGCCTGTTGCCCCACGAGAATCTGATCTACTACGCCGATAGCGCCCATTTCCCGTACGGCGACAGGACCGAGGACTTCATCCACAAGCGGGCGGCGGCCGTCACGGAAGAGCTACTTTCTCGCGGCTGCAAGCTCATCGTCATCGCCTGCAACACTGCGACGTCGGCGGCGGCCGAGAGGCTGCGTACGACGTTCTCCGTACCCTTCGTCGCCATGGAGCCAGCGGTGAAACCCGCGGCGCAGCGCACCCGCGCGGGACGCGTGGCCGTACTGGCGACGCCGGGAACTGTCGAGGGCAGGCGGCTGGCCGAGCTGATGGAACGTCACGGCAACGGCGCCGACGTGCGGGCCATCGCCGCCCCGGGCCTCGCCGCTGCCATCGAGGCGGGCGACCTCGCGCCCGAGGCGCTGCTGCGGGAGGCGCTGGCCCCGGTGCTCGCCGAGGGCATCGACGCGCTGGCCCTCGGCTGCACCCACTACTTCTTCCTGCGGCCGATCATCGAGCGCATCGTAGGCTCCGGCGTCGAGGTCATCGACACGGCGGCGCCCGTCGCGCGGCGCGTGGCGCAGGTGCTGAAGGAGCGCGCTCTCCTGACGCCGTCCGCGCGTCCGGGCCGTGTGACGTACCTCACGTCGGGCGACGCCCGTGCGTTCTCGCGCGTGCGGGCGCTGCTGGGCGCCGTCGCCGGCATCCCCGGGGAGAGCGGATGAGGTTCATCGAGAAGCTGCGCGCCGCGTGGGAGCGCTCGGGCAGCCTCCTGTGCGTCGGCTTGGACCCAGATCCGGCGCTGATGCCTATCGGTGACGTGGTGGCGTTCAACTGCGCCGTGAT
>JBBITS010000324.1:0-2135 GCA_037440665.1 Chloroflexota bacterium | reverse complement strand
ACGCCGACGGATACGCCGACCGCAACTAGCACTGCCACGTCGACTCCAACCAACACGGCGACAAACACGCCGACTGATACGCCTACCAGCACGCCGACGAACACGCCCACAAACACCGCGACCAACACAGCGTCGCCGACGGCGACTGACACACGGACGAACACGCCGACTAGCACCCCGACCGACACCAGTACGCCGACGTCGACACCGACCGGGACGTTCACGCCGCCGCCGACGGACACGCCCACCAAGACGCCGACCGCGACGGCGACGCCGACCAACACCCAGCGCGTGCGCACGGCGACTCCCGAGGAGACCGAGGAGCCGACGAACACACCCGAGGCGCCTACCGCAACCCCGACGCGCACGACCGTCGTGCAGGTCGCCGCGGCCACGCCGACGCCGGCGCGCCGGAGCGAGGTCCTGCCGAAGTCGGGCGGCGGTCACATAGATGGAGCGGCGCCTGCCGCCGTCCTGGGCAGCTTCGTGACGCTGGGCCTGATGGCGCTGACCTTCAGCGCGGCAGGACTGCGCTTGAAGCGACGTTAAGTGGAGCCGGTGACGGTCCCCGCCACGCTGAAGCGTGGCCTTCTGTTCAGGGTGACCACGGTTCCCCATCACCCGAAGGCCAGGCTTCCAGCCTGGCCGTGACGCCTACCACGGTTCTGCCAAGCTGAAGCGTGGCCTTCCGTTTGCGGTGATCCCGGTCCTGCCACGCTGAAGCGTGGCCTTCAATTGCCGGACGCACGGTGTGTTGCGCGCAACGGCATGATCGCGGAAGATGCGTCCGTCCTGCAAAAGGCACACGCTGCAAGGTTTCGCCGCTTGCGCCGTTATCGTTGACGCACGAATACCACCGCCTCGCTCGGCGAGTCGCTCACGCCAGACGGGCACAGGAAGGAAAGGGGAACCTGATATGCGCGCGTTTAGCTTGAAGATGTGGTGGCTTGCTCTTGCCGCCTTCGCGGTAGCGGGGGCGTTGGCGACGGCCAGTTCGCCGGACGTCATGGCGGGCAATCCCTACGAGTGGGGCGCCGAGGTGCGGATCCTGAAGTACATCGATGAGGACGGCAGCCTGTCGACGAGCGACGATCAAACCCGCGCCGAGGGATGGGAATTCCAGATCACCGTGCACGGCGGCTACGCCGACCCGACCTACCCCGAGACTGACGAGGGCGGCTGGGCCAGGTCTGAAATCTACTTCGATCCCCAGTACGAGAGCGTGTTCGTCGACATTGCCGAGATCCAGAAGCCAGGCTTCGAATTGCTCGACTGGCGATGCGGGGTTGGACTCGACCTGACATCTTCGGACATCCGCGAGGACTTCGGTGTGACTGAAGGTGGCGGCCGCTTCGAGATTCCGTACGACGAAACCCTCTACTGCTACTTCTACAACACGCCCGAGGAGGAGAAGGAGACGCCGACGCCTACGGTGCGCCCGCGCACGGCGACGCCCGAGGCGACGGAGCCTCCGCCCGCCACATCCACGCCGCCGCCCGCGCCCACCAGCACGCCCGGCGGTGAGCCTGCCGGCGTGATCATCCCGCCGCAGCCGCCAGCACCGGTGGCGCCCGTGGCGCTGCCGTCGACGGGCTCCGGTTCCACCGGCAGCGGCGTCCCGTGGCTCACGGTTGGCGTCGTCGCCGCCATGACGCTCGCCGGAGCGGGCCTCGCCCTGCGTCTGCGCTCGCGGCGGGCTTAGCCGTCGCGGAACGCTGACAACGACAGAGGGCCGTCCTTCGCATGAAGGACGGCCCTTCCATCGCCCGATCCGCCCCCAAGAAGGCCAGGCTTCCAGCCTGGCCATCACGCCGACAACGGTTCTGCCACGCTGAAGCGTGGCCTTCTATCCTGCGGGGCATCGCGGGCCTGCCCCCACCTCACGAAGGGACGCCATTCCGTCGCCCGCAGCAGTACATAGGGTCCCTAGGCACATTGGAGCCTTCGGCGTTCGGCGATCACGCCAGAAATCGCCCTGTTGTTATGCGGGAGCCTGCGGAGCGTTATGACTAGGATACTTGCCAAAACGTATCGTTTCGGTGAAGCTGGTTCGCGATGAGATTTCCGGTGCGCTGCTGCCAGTAGGACCACGCTTCCGGCTTGCTCCGGGCTTGGGCACTCTGCTCGCGCAACAG
>JBBITS010000323.1:0-2146 GCA_037440665.1 Chloroflexota bacterium | reverse complement strand
CTCTCCGGCCTTCCTTCACATAATGGGGGCACCGTATGCCTTCCAGGCTCGCCTCGACCGAGCCATTCTCGGGTCGTTCGGAGGGATTCGTGAGAACGATGGCGATCATTCTCGCAAGCATGCTTCTGCTTGTTGTGGCGACGCAGCCTCTGACCGCCGTGGCGGCGCCACCGGCGAGCGCCTATCGGATCGTTCTGCCGCGGCGCGCCCTCGGTGCCGGGGAGCACGTCGACCTGAAGCTTGAGCCGCCGGCGCCTCCGGGTGTGCGAGTGAGCTTCGCGATCACCGTGGGCGCGATGGGCTTCGGGCTGGATCCTCCGACGTACCGGGCGCCTTACGTCATCCCGCCGGGATCGTCGCCAGCAAAGGTGACCGCCGGCTTCTCGGCCCAGGGGATGCGCGTGGGCGTCTCGGCCGAGATCGAGCTACTGCCCGCGAGCGCGCCTGGCACCGAGGACTGCTTGGGTCCGGGGCAGTCGTTCTCCTCAGTGTGGGGGGACATCGAGCCCGGCTATACACCGCTCGACCAGCTCCCGCAGCTCGTGCGGAGCGTGGAGCCCGAATACCCGAGGAGCGCCTTCGTGCGCGGGATCGAGGACACGATCCACGTCCGCGCGCTAATCTGCCGCTCGGGGCGCGTCCTCGACGCCTACGCGCTCTCGAGCTATCGAGATACCGGCGCGAACGCGCAGCCCATCGAGCGCGACCCGAAGCTGGTCGAGGCGGCCGTGGCAGCGGTCCGGCAGTACGTCTTCAGCCCTGGGATCGTCGCGGGACAGCCGGTTGCGGTCTGGATCAATACCGCGGTCGCTTTCCGCCGTTGACGACAGGACCCGGTCGGGCCGCGGTACCCACGAAGCACCCTGGTGGCTCGGGGCGGTGATCGGGACTGGCATCGGTGCGCTCGCGAACACCGCGAGGTCCGCGACGGCCAATCCTCGCAACCCCCGCTACTCCAAGATGACTACTCGAGTCGTCGCGTTGTGCCCTCCGACGTCCAGCCGCGCGTGGTAGATGCCACTCGGAAGTCGAGCCCCGTTGGGGATCCGGCCGTTCCACAGAACCTCGAACCGCCCGTCCGATGCGATGACCTCCCGCCTGAACAGCACACGCCCCGAGAGGTCCACGACGCTCAGCGATCCCTTGCTTGGCCCGCCCGCCGGAACGGCCCCGTAGAATCGCACGACTCCATGGCTCGGGTTCGGCATCGCCGAGAGGCGAAGTCCAACCGGCGGAGCGTCCGGGCCTACGCCTGTCACCGCTCCGCGGAACGTAACCGCGAGTTCGAAGTCGCCGCACTCGTCCGGGATCGCATCCACGACCAGGTAGTAGGTCCCGGACGAGGGGAAGACAAACTGGAACGCCGGGGCCTCTTCGCTGTAGCGTCACCCTCGCCAGCGAGGCAGCTTGCCGCGAGGCTGTCGCACGAGTCCAGCAGGTAGAGCAGCGGCCGGTAGGTGCTGTTGTCCGTTGAGGTCACCGAGAGCGTGTCGCCCGCCTGGGCGGGGACCCGGTAGAAGACATCGCCGCCGGAGGCCTCGTCCGGTACACAGGAACTGACGGTGCTGTCCGCTGGGAACGGGTTCCGGTTGTCCGTCGCGTAGCAGGTCGAGCCGGAGATCGTGAAGCTGCCGGCAGGGAGCGAAATGGCCGCCTGGCACAAGTCGTTCGTCGGCGGCGCTGTCAAGGGGAAGACCCCCGTGGAGACGTCGTCGATCGCGACATCCGGTCCGGACGTCCCGTTGACCCGGAAAGCCACTTGGACGGAATCCCCGAGCCAGGGGGCGAGGCTGGCAGCGCGCGAGGGGTAGCGGAAGGCCACGGACTGCGGCTCGGACTGAAGCGTCCAGATGTCCATCAACGTCGCCTCTCCTTTTCGCCGGACGCTGCAGCGGGCGTTGGCCGCACCCGCGTAGAACGGGTTGCTGAGCCAGCGGAAGCGCAGCGTGGGGTCGGTGCTGGAGACGAGGAACATCGGCGAGATCAACCACTCGTCAATCGCCCCCGGCGACTCTCCCTGAACAAAGGGGCTCGTCGCCAAAGAGTGAGCAGGGGTATGGGGGGAGGAAGGTTGAGCGCATCGGTGGTCCAGCTATCCTTCGTGGGTCCAGCAACCTGCGAAAGGAGGGCGGGAGCCGATGCGCAT
>JBBITS010000322.1:0-2155 GCA_037440665.1 Chloroflexota bacterium | reverse complement strand
GGCCCGCCGGGGAAGCCGAGGCCGAGGAGCCGCGCCACTTTGTCGAAAGCCTCGCCCGCGGCGTCGTCCAGCGTGCGGCCGAGACGCCGGTACACGCCGTGGTCTTCCATCACCACCAGGTCGGTGTGTCCTCCCGAGACCACGAGGCCGAGCGCGGGAAATTCGGGCGGGGGCTCGCCCGTCCCCTTGTCGTCAATCCACGCGGCGTGCAGGTGCCCCTCCATGTGGTTGATGCCGAGAAGGGGCCTGTCCCATGCATAGGCCAGCGCTTTCGCCGTGCTCACGCCGACGAGCAGCGCGCCCGCCAGGCCTGGCCCCGACGTCACGGCGATGGCGTCGATCTCGCGATGCGTGAGACCAGCTTGGTCGAGCGCCGTTTGCACGACGGGGAGCATGGTCAGCAGGTGCTGGCGCGACGCGACCTCGGGCACGACGCCGCCGTAACGCGCGTGAAGCTGGGCCTGCGAAGCGACGACGTTCGACAGCAGCCGCCGTCCGTCTTCGACGACGGCGACGCCGGTCTCGTCGCACGAGGTCTCGATGCCGAGAATGCGCACGGGTCAGTCCATCTCCTGATCGGCGTCCGCGCCCAGCTCGCGGCGGGCGTCGAGCCAGCGGTCCTCGGGCGCCAGTACGCGCCAGCGTCCTGGCGGCGGATCGGGCGAGCCGTCGCCGGGCTCGACCCAGGCGTCGATGCCGGCCGCGCGCAGGCGCTCCGCCCACGCGCGGGCTGTGGCCTCGTCGTTCGCCGTGGCGAGATGCAGACGCTTCACGGGGCCTCAATAGTCCGGGGCGCCGGGTGCGCCTGCCTCCCCGCCGGGCAGACGCTGCTGCGCCTGCCGCTGCCGCAGGAGGTCGAGCACGCGCAGCGCCTCCTCCAGCGTATACGCCCGCTCCTCGCCGGCCAACGCCTCTTCGAGTTGGCGCTCGACCGACGCGGCGGGCGGCTCTTCGCCTGCGGGTTGTTCACCCGTCGGCTCTTGGCCGTCAGCCGCCGGCCCGCCTGGTTCAGCGTCACCGTCGCCCCCGCCCGGCGGCGGAGGTTCTGCGTCCGCGCCCTCGCGCTCCCGCTCGCGCAGGGCGCGGTTGACCAATTCGAGGTTGAACTTGGCGTCGGAGTCGCTCGGGTCTAACAGGAGGGCCTCACGGTAGGCCGCGCGCGCATCGGCGAGCTTCCCCGCGCGGACGTAAGCGTTGCCGAGGTTATACCAGGCGGGGGCGCGAAGACCGGCGTCGGGCGCCGCTGTCGCTGCGCGTAGCTCGGCGATGGCTTCGTCGTAGCGTCCGAGCTGGTACAACGTCGTGCCGGCGTTGAACGCCAGCGCGGGATTGCCTGCGTCGAGGTCCTGCGCGCGCCGGTAGGCGTCGAGCGCTTCCTGGTAGCGTCGCTGTTCGTAGTAGCGGTTGCCGCTGTCGTTGTGCGCCGTCGCGTTCATGGCGCACGACGCGAGCAGCGCGGCGAGGAGCGCCAGCGCCGGAACGCCCGCGTAGGCGGGAGCGCGGCCCGGGCGCGAACGCACGCCTTCGGGAATCAAGCGTTCGAGGGCCAGCAGCGCGAGGCCCGCGAGCAGAAACATCTGGTAGCGCTCGACGGGCGTTCGGCGCACCAGGTCTTCGAAGCGCGCCGTCTGCAGGCGGTCGATGGCGGCGGCGACGCTATCCAGGGAATCGCTTGCCAACGAGACGTAGTGGCCGCCGCCGGCCGCCGCGATCTCGTGCAGGTGCGCCTCGTCCAGACGCGTGATCACGGGCGCACCCGTCACCGGGTCGATGCGCGGCGCTGGCTCTCCGGTCGCAGCGTCCGCTTCGACGACGGGCGCGCCGCTGGCTGTGCCCACGCCCGCGCTGAAGACGACGACGTTCCGGGCGCGCGCGTCCTCGGCGGCGAACGTCGCGGCGCGGGCGTGATCCTCGCCGTCGCTGACGACAACGATAGCTTGCTCGCTCGCCTGGCCGCGCGCGAGAGCGCGTAGCGCCGAATCGATGCCCGCGCCGAGGTCCGAACCGGGCATGAGGAGCGCTGCATCGGCGCGGGCGGTCGCTACGAGCTGGCGCACGGCGCCGATATCAGACGTTAGCGGCGAACGGATGAGGCCGTCGCCAGCGACGAGGACAAGCGCGACGCGATCGCCGGACATCCGGTCGAGCAGACCGT
>JBBITS010000321.1:0-2167 GCA_037440665.1 Chloroflexota bacterium | reverse complement strand
TGTCCACGCCCTCCCCCATCACCCCCACCAGCGGATCATCCATCTTCTCGAACCGCCGGGGCAAGACCCAGGTGATGAGAGGTGACGATCAGAAATGGGTCGCAGTGTGAGCTGCCTCGGCACCGTCCCGACAGTCCAGCCCATCCAGCGCGCGCTCTTTGGCCTACTCGAAGCTCCAGCCCTGCTTCTCGAAGAAGGGGATCAGGTTGCCTTGATTGATCAGAATCCCGCGGCTCCGGGAGGTCGGCGACCGCGAAGAGTGCGGCCGGCGGCCCTCTTGACCAGGAAAACCAAGGACCACGTTCCGTGAACCAAGGAATGGAACATCAATCTCTCTCTGGGCCGCGCCAGTCGCGGGCAATCCAGCGCTCACGCCTGCGCCGAATGATCAGTCAAGGTTAGCCATGGAATGCCGAGGGCGTCGCAGACATTGGGAATCCTCTGGCCACCGGGGCCCCTCGGCTTCTCGCTCGTAACCCACGGTCAGTCCCTGCGTGCGGGCGAGCGCCACCACGAAGGGATCCGCGTCGGGGATCAGTTTGGACGGGTCAACGAGATTTGGGAATCGGGCCACGATGGCTCCGACCTCCGTGATCTGCTGTGAGTCGAGCGGCTTGAACATCCGACGCTGCTTCTTCGCCCACCGCGCCACGTCGTCGTCGACTTGTTCGAGTTCCTTGAGGACCTCGCGGGGCGCCACGAGATCGCCCGACGCGACGAGTCTCTCGAGGCGCTGCCACAAGCCCGGGAAGACAGTTCGCGGGTACTGCCGCCTTAGATCGATGAGGGCGCTCGTGTCAACGCAGTAGCCGGGGAAGAGCCGGCGACTCATGCCGGTGCGGCCCGGCTCAGACGGCGCTCGACCTCACCCAGGTACTTGACCCTTACGCCCAGGTACTCGGCCACGTCCCGACGCGTGATTCGGCCGCTTCGCTCGGAAGCTAGGACCGCCGACGTGAACCTAAGGCCGTTTTCCCTCAGGCAGCGAGCCGCGGGCACGTTGCGACCCCCCCGGCGCGGCGGCTGCGCGGCCCGCTCGGCCTCCCAATCTTCGCGCCGGCGCCGGTATGCCTCGGAGCTCGCAAGCCCCAGGGTCACAAGTCGAAGAAAGACGACAGGACGGCTGACCTTGAACAAACGAGTCAACCGGTCGACGACCCTGTCGGGCCACGGCTCTCGTGCTCCTAGTCTGTTGATCTGCGCACGGAAGGCATCGCGCGGAAGGAGTACAGCCGCCGCAAAGCGGTTGCAGAACCTCTCGGCGCGCTGGAGGTCAACGCCATCGCGCAGATCGTCGAAATCACAGAGCCCACCGTCGCCGAGCATGAGATGGGCGTACTCGTGAAAGAGAGAGAACGGCTTCGCGACACGCGCGTCCCTCGAGTTCAGGACGATGACGGGCGGACTGCGATCGGCCAGCGAGAATGCCCTCGCATCGCGGGCCGCGAAGCCCAGCTCGAGGACCAGCACCCCCAAGCGCTCTACGGCGGCCTTCCATGCGTTGGCTGCGGCTGTGGTATCAACCCATTCGAGCTGCGCATCGATTGCAACGCCCAGCCGTCCACGCGCGGCCGCGGCGGCATCGTCAGCTGCGTCCTGTATCGACGCCTTGCCGACGTCGATCTGCTGGCCGTCCGCGAGGTCGGCCGCAACGGCCTGCACGCGTCGAGCGCGTCGGATCGCCAAGCGCGTGCTCGGATCCAGCGGTCGACCGCGCCTGGCCGGGGTGGCCCGGAAGTCAGGCGGGGCGGTCGGCTCCTCGGGCGGCGAGGGCAAGAAGAACGCCGCAAGCGGACGCTTGTAGATGTGCGCCAGCTTCTCAAGTGCAGTGATGGAGACGACAGTCGCCTCAGACTCCCAGCGCACGAGGGCTGCCGCCGACACGCCCAGCCGTGTGGCAACGGCCTCCACGGTGAGGCCGACTGACTCACGCGCCCAGCGGAGGACGGCGGGCCTGACGGGGGCCTGCGTGGCGCTACGAGTCATGGGACTTTGCCGCCGGGGCACGCTCACGCACCCCGTCCGCCTCCGGCCGACTTCCCCCAGAGTACGCCACCGTCTTCCTGTGTAGATGGAACGCCCTCTCCTTCACTTCCCACCCCCTTTGCGCCTCATCCGCTCCTCGACCACGGCGATCGCGGCGCCCATGTCCACGCCCTCCCCCATC
>JBBITS010000320.1:0-2172 GCA_037440665.1 Chloroflexota bacterium | reverse complement strand
AGTGTTACCCATGTCTCCGTACACCTGTAACCTATGTCTCCGGTTCGCACAGTCGCGCGGAGAGGGGGACCGAGGGGGTGAGGTGGAATGCGAGTTCAACCGTTTGACTCGCTCACTGGGCCGCACTCCTGCTGGCTGTACCACCTATTTCATCAATGACCATAAGCGTGGCCTTTCCGCTGCGCCGCCTTGACCGACGCACCGCCGTCCCGCATCCTGCAGACGATGTTCCTCGCGTGCGTCTACGTGACCCTTAAGCCCACCGTCAACGACCCTCAGGGCCTGACCATCATGGGCGGTCTGCACGCCCTCGGCTTCGCGGGCGTCGGACAGGTGCGGGCCGGCAAGTACATAGAGATCCGCATCGATGCCGCCGACCGCGCGGCGGCCGAAAAGCAGACGGCCGAGATGTGCCAGAAGCTGCTGGCGAACCCCATCATCGAGGACTTCCGCTTCGAGATCGAGGAAACGGCCGGGGCTTAGGCCCCGTCAGCCGTCCAGCGTGCCCTTGGTGGACGCTGGGCGCCCCGACAGCCGTGGCTCGACGCGCGTGGCGTCGCCCAGCGCCCTCGCCAGCGCCTTGAACATCGCCTCGGCCTTGTGGTGGTCGATGGCCCCCGCCAAGACGCGCGCGTTGATGTTGATGCCGCCCTCGCGGGCGAAGGCATCGAGGAAGTGCGGTATGAGGTCAGTCGGCAGCTCGCCTGCGGTGGCGCCGCTCCACGTTACGTCAATAACGGCGTAGCCCCGGCCCGAGATGTCCACCGAAACCAAAGCCAGCGCCTCATCCAGGGGCACCGTACGGTCGCCCATGCGCGCGATACCCGCGCGGTCCCCCAGCGCCTCGGCAAAGGCGCGCCCCACGGCAATGCCGATGTCCTCGACCGTGTGGTGGGCATCGACTTGAAGGTCGCCCATGGCCTTCACCGACAGGTCGAACATGCCGTGCTTGCCAAGCTGCTCGAGCAGGTGGTCGAACATGCCGATGCCGGTGCTGACATCGGTGACGCCCGATCCGTCGAGGGCGAGGGTGACGCTGACCTTCGTCTCCTTCGTCTCGCGCTTCACGGTCGCCTTTCGCGGCGCCTTCTTAGCGGCCAAGTTCCTTCCCCACCTCTCTGAGCGCCTCCACGACGCGCTCGCTCTGGCGCGGCGCGGGCGCGCTGATCCGCAGGCAGTCGCGCACCCCCGGCGCGTCGAAGTATCGGACGAAAACCCCCCGGCGCGCCAGCCCGTCGCGCACCTGCCTTGCATCGACGTCGGCCAGCCGGCACAGAACGAAGTTGGCCTGCGAAGGATAGACGGTCACCCACGGCAGCGCGGACAGCAGATTCGCGAGCCGGTCGCGCTCGGCCACGATCTCCCGCACCCGCGCCACCAGCGCGTCGCGATCCTCAAGAGCGGCGACGGCGGCCACCTGCGCTGCGACGTTCACGTTGTACGGTTGCTTGATCTGCATCAGCACGCGCGCCAGAGCCGACGCCATCAGCCCGTAGCCGACGCGGAGCCCAGCCAGGCCTGCCCACTTGCTGAACGTGCGCAGGATGACCAGGTTCTCGTGCTCCAGCACGAGGTCCACGACGCTCGCGCCCGCGAACTCGACGTACGCCTCGTCAACCACGACCAGCCTGCCGAAGTCAAGCAGGCTCTCGATCTCCCCTCGCGACGACAGGTTACCCGTGGGGTTGTTGGGCGACGCGACGAAGATGACCCGCGCCCGCGATGCCTGCCTCTCGATTGCGTCCAGGTCCAACAAGAAATCTTCGCGTCGAGGCGCGTCGAGCGTCTGCACGCCCATCACGCGCGCCAGGAACGAGTACATACCGAACGTCGGCGGGCAATCGACGATGGCGTCGCCAGGCGCGGTCACCGCCCGCAGTACCAGATCGATGAGCTCGTCGGAGCCCGCGCCAGCAACGATGCACTCAGCCGGCACGCCCGCGTATCCGGCCAGCGCCTCCCGGAGCCGCGACTGCTCCGGATCGGGGTAGAAGTGGTAATCCTTCTCGTTTCGGATAGCCTCCAGTGAGCGTGGCGACGGCCCGAATGGGTTCTCATTCCCGTCGAGCTTCAGCACGTCAGCAGGGTCCAAGCCGAGTTTCTCTGCCCGCACGTCGGGCGGCTCGACCGGCTCGTAGGACGCGAACACCCGCAGATCAGAACGCACGAAAT
>JBBITS010000319.1:0-2172 GCA_037440665.1 Chloroflexota bacterium | reverse complement strand
GGACAAACAGGCGGCGTAGGCCGGTAAGCCGCATCGCGGCGTCATACGGGGACCCCGGTGGCAACCTCCTCCCGCCACCGGGGTCCCCTGCATATGGATCAGACATCTGTCTCGCGCTCGATCAGGCAGTCCACTGATTTGCGGCCGCCGACGGCAACCTGGGTGTGGGCACCTTTCGATCGAACCGCTCTCTACGACGATACGAAGGCGGGTCAGAATAGCTGACCAAGTAGCGGCACATGCGCCGCTACTAGCCGGTGACGGCCAGGCTTGTGAGAAGAACTGGCCGGCCAAGAACCGCCGGCGGGTGTCCCAATAGCCGGATGTCGCCATCCGCAGAAGAGGAGGAGAAGAACATGCCCCAGATCAACGCACTAGGGCGCCTCAAGATAGGGGTCAAGCTCGTGATTCTGGTGCTCGTGCCGCTGGTCGCGATGCTGTACTTCGCGGGCACGGGCATCATGGACAAGCTCGACGTCAAGCGAGACGCGGGGGATCTGAAGCAACTATCGGACCTGGCCGTCCGGGTCAGCGCTTTCGTACACGAGTCGCAGAAAGAGCGAGGTGCGACGGCGCTCTTCCTGGGAAGCGGCGGCGAGCAGTTCGGCGTCGAGCTGGCCGATCAGCGCAAGCTCACCGACGGCAAGCGGGCAGAACTCGACGCTTTCCTCAATGGTTTCGACGCCGACGGGTTCGGCGAGGGGTTCAGCGGTCAGCTTGACACCGCGCTGACCGAGCACTACGCCAGGCTCGACAGCATCCGCGATCAGGTCGATGCTTTGAACATCTCCGGCGGCGATGGCGGCGCCTACTACACGGGCATGAACAATGCGTTCATCGACGTGGTGGCGAACGTTGCCAACGCCAGCTCCAACGCTCAAGTGTCCCGGCTCGCGTCGGCCTACGTGGCGTTCCTGCAGGCGAAGGAAAAAGCGGGCGTCGAGCGGGGAACCATGTCAGGCGTCTTCGCGCGCGGCCACTTCCAGAGCGGCGAGGAGTACAGGAAGTTCCTCACCGCTATCAACGCGCAGGAAACCTATCTAAAGACGTTCAGGACTTACGCCAGCCGGGATCAGTGGAGCCGGTACGAAGGCACGGTGAAGGGCGGCGCCGTGGATGACGCCGCGAGGATGCGCGACGTGGCCGTCGCCGGAGCTGCCGAAGGAAACCTCGGCGTCGACGCGACGCAATGGTTCGACGCCATGACGGCGAAGATCGACCTCATGAAGAACGTGGAAGACACGCTGGCCGCGGACCTGCAGGACAAGGCGAACTCGCTGGCCTCGTCTGCCCAGAGGGACCTGCTGCAGTACGTCGCGATCGCCGTGATCGGCCTGGCTGCGGCCGCCGCCCTGGCCTTCCTCATCGCGCGCGCCATCCTCGATGGCATCAAGAAGATGGTTCAGGCGGCCGACGGCCTGGCCAGCGGTGACGTCGAGCAGGATGTGCATGTCGACAGCACCGACGAGGTGGGACAGATGGCCACGGCCCTGGGTCACGTCGTCACCTACTTGAAGGACATGGCCGGCGCGGCCGAGCGGATCGCCAGCGGCGACCTGACGGTCGAGGTCCAGGCTCGCTCGGAAAGAGACGTCCTAGGCAACGCCTTCGTGAGTATGATCTCGAACCTGCGCGACCTCATCGGACGCGTGGACAAGACGGCGTCGAGTCTGGCCTCGGCGAAGGACCAGCTAGCGCAGTCTGCGGACCAGGCGGCGCAGGCCACGCAGGAGGTTGCCAAGACCGTCACCCAGGTGGCGCAGGGGACGAGCCAGCAGGCGGCGAGCGTGCAGGAAGTCAACCAAGGGGTCGAGCAGCTCGCGCAGGCCATCGAGCAGATCGTGCGCGGCGCTCAGTCGCAGTCGCAGGCCGTCGAGACCGCGAATGCGATCGTCGCCCGGGTGGCGGCTGCGGCCGACCAGATGGCCGAGCGGGCCCGCGCCGTCGCCAGCGGCGCGCAGGAGACGTCGGAGACGGCGCAGAGCGGCGCCCAGATGGTGCAGAACACCATCGAGGGCATGGCCCGCATCAAGAGCACCGTGGAGGCGGCATCGAACGAAATAGGAAGACTGGGCGAGCGCTCGGCCGAGATCGGCAAGATCGTCGCGGTCATCGAGGACATCGCGGCGCAGACGAACCTGCTGGCGCTGAACGCGGCCATCGAGGCGGCGC
>JBBITS010000318.1:278-2220 GCA_037440665.1 Chloroflexota bacterium | reverse complement strand
GGCCGTGTCGATCGCCACCGGCAGCCCGCGGGCATCCACCAGAAGCGTGATTTTCACGCCTTATCCGAGATGTCCGCGTCCGACCCCATCCCCGCCGCCGCGCGCTTTCGAGACGGTCCCGTCGATGAAGCACTCGTACACGCGGTAGGCCCCGCGCTGCTCGACCAGCCGCCCGGCGGGACGCATGGCCTGCTCAAAAAGCCCGGCGCGCGTCCAGCGCTGGAATCAGCGATGCACGGTAGCGCGCGAACCGAACTCGCGCGGCAAGTCTTTTCACTCGGCGCCGTTCTCCAGCATCCAGAAGATGCCCCGCAGCGTCCGCCGCTTGTCCGCCACCGGCCGCCCAAACTTCGGGCATTTCGGGTGATCCGGGATAGTGTCCGCAAATCAATTCAACTGTTCTTCCGTGAGTGTCAACTTGCTGAACACTACATGCACCACTGGTGTCCAGGTTTTGAAATAGCCTCATCACACCTGGACCAATTTCTGTGGAGCAGGCCATTCAGCTGATCGCCATCTGCCAGCGGCACAAGGTCGAGCCGTTGCCCTATCTGCGCAACGTCCTCACCCGCATCGTCGCGACCCGCGCTTGGTCGGACGCTTACGACAATGCGGTGACGATTGCCCGCGATGGCGCGCTCTAACCCCGGCGTGGCGTGCATGTGGAAGCGACCACGACAATCGTTCTCAGCCGTCGCGTCAGAGCGCGAACAGCGCGTAGGCCGTCAGCAGGCTCGAAAGGTCGGCCAAATCCACGACGCCGTTGCCATTGAAGTCGCCGTCCTCAACGCCGCCGGATCCGCCGAAGTTCAGCAGCAGAACTTGCAGGTCGCCCAGCTCGATCGCGCCGTCGTGGTTCAGGTCGGGGTTAGGCTCGACGATGTGCAGGGACTGGTCGGCGGCGACGTTCTCCAGCAGCGTGACCATGCCACCTCGAGGCGGTCGGCGGTCTCCGCATCGGCTAGGCCGAAGTGTTGGGCGCGCGAGCCGCAGGTCTTGAAGCTGCTGCCGCACTGCACCTCGCGGATCATCTGCCGCCCGCCGGCCGTCACGCGGACGCGCGCCCCGACGCCGTCGCGGTTGGTGAACGTGCCTTCAAGCCGCGCACTCAACCAGTGCCGGCCGACGGCCCCGGGCGAGACGTTCTCCAGCAGCCGCGGCCAGCCGATGCTGGCGGCTTGCAGCAGATCGAGGTCACCGTCGTGGTCGTGGTCGAACGCGGCCAGGGCGAAGGCGTTGAGGTCGCTCGGTCCGGTCGCTTCGATCTTCGCGAAGTAACCGTAGCCGTCGTTCTCAAATACGGCGCCCTCGACGCTGCCGTCCACGAGCACGAGATCGAGGTCGCCGTCGAGGTCGAGATCGGCGAACTCCGTTCCCCAGCCTCGCCCGATCGCGACGCTGCTGCGGGATACGCCGCGCTCGAACGCTTCGTCGACGAAACGGCCCCGACCATCGTTCACATACAGAACGTGCGGGAGAATGTTCGTGGAGTAAATGTCGAGGTCGCCGTCGTTGTCCATGTCGGCCACGGCCAGGCCCATATCACTGCCGGTGTTGGTCACGTTGGCTTCGACGCTGACGTCGACCAGTTCGCCGCTGCCGGCGTTGCGAAACTGCACGTCCGGGTCGAAGTCGATCGCGACGTGAACGTCCTGGTATCCGTCGTTGTTGTAGTCGCCGAAGGCGGGCGACCAGGAGTTTCGCGGTGCGGCCAGGCCCAGGCACATGCTCGAGGTCGCATCGGTGTACCCGCCGTCGCCGTCGTTTTGCAGGACGAAGCCTACGCCCATGTAGTGGACCTTCACGATGTCGAGCGCGCCATCGAGATCGAGATCGGCGGCGGCCAGCCCGCCCAGGCGCCCGTCGGCTTTCGCGAACTCGAGCGGTGTGCTTACGAGCGTGAATACGCCGCCGACATTGGTCAGGCATCCGAAGCCGGTCC
>JBBITS010000318.1:0-245 GCA_037440665.1 Chloroflexota bacterium | reverse complement strand
GCGTCGTTGTCGATGTCGAGCAGCATCACGCCGCTGGCCCAGGGCAACCCGGTCGGGATCGCGGTCGCCGTCACGTCCGCGAACGTGCCGTCGCCCTGGTTGCGATACAGCCGCATTCCCGCCGGCCGGCCGCCGGTGAGCAGCACGTCTTCCCAGCCGTCGCCGTCGTAGTCTCCGATGGCCAGCGACGCGCCCAGCAGCGAGCCGCTGAGATCGTAAGCGATGCCGCAGTTCACGTTCTCGAC
>JBBITS010000317.1:0-2259 GCA_037440665.1 Chloroflexota bacterium | reverse complement strand
TTCACCGCGGAGACTACACCGTCTTGTTTTTACAGCAATCCTGGGACGCGACCCATGCGCTGTCGGTCCACTACAGGGGCGTGTCCAGCAAGACGCTGAGCAGAGACATCGACTTTCTGGAGAAGTGCCAGCTCATCGTCAGGGCGGATGGCAAGGTGAGGGCGAATCTGAGCATTATGGAGAGGTACAAGCTGTAGATGACGAATCCCGGCGCGGCTGACCCCTACGGCGGCTACGCGCGCATCTACGACCTCGAGCACGCCAGCTACGGCGAGGACCTGGCGTTCTACGCCAATCTGGCGGCGCGCTGCGAGCTGCCCGTCCTTGAGTTGGGCGCGGGAACGGGGCGAGTGGCCCTGCACCTCACACGCCTGGGCCACCGCGTCACCGGCATCGACACGTCGGCCGAGATGCTGGAGGTGGCGCGCGAGAAGACCGAGCGCGCTATCCGCAACCGCGTGCGCTTCGTCCAGGCCGACATGCGCTCGTTCGACCTCGGCGAGCGGTTCGACCTCGCCATCTGCGCCTACGGGACGTTCCAGCACCTGCTGACGACGGAGGGCCAGCGGGCGTGCCTGGCGTCCACCGTGTGCCATCTCGCGCCCGGCGGCATGCTGGTCCTGGCCATCCGCCCCGTGACCAGCGTCCGCTGGAGCGAGCTGGAGGACACGCTGAAACACCAGTGGTCGTACCACGACGAAGCGACGGGCGAGTGGTTCACCCGCTGGACGGTCGTCGAGCGCCACCCGGCCACGCAGACGGCGCGGCGCATCCACTACGTCGACCGAACGGGACCCGACGGTGGCGTCCGGCGCACAGTCGTCGAGCACGAACTGCGGTACACTGGCCGCTACGAGCTGGAAGCGCTTCTGGCGGCGGCGGGATTGCGTGGCGAGGGGCTGTACGGCGATTATGACCTCGCGCCGTACGACGACAGCAGCGACCTCCTGATCGCCGTCGCGCGCCGGGCGGGGGAAGACTGATGCTCATTGCTCTGGATGCTATGGGGGGTGACCTGGCCCCCAGCGCGACCGTCGAGGGCGCTATTCTGGCGCGGCGGGAGATGGGCATCGAGGTGGCGCTGATCGGGCCTGCCGAGATCCTCGAGCGGGAGCTGCGGCGTCACGGCTCGGCGCCGGGCGGCATCCAGGTCGTCCACGCCGGCGAGGCTATCCGCATGGACGAGGCGCCGGCTCAGGCCGTGCGCCAGAAGCGCGACGCGTCGATAAACGTCGCCATGGACATGGTCAAGCGCGGCGTCGCCGAGGCCGCCGTCTCGGCCGGCAACACGGGCGCGGTCATGGCCTCGGCGCTGCTCAAGCTCGGCCGGATCCACGGAATCGAGCGTCCCGCCATCGGCGCGATGATCCCTTACCGGACGAAGGTGCTGGTCCTCGACGTCGGAGCTAACGCCGACTGCAAAGCGTCGTGGCTGGCGCAGTTCGCGCAGATGGGCTCGGTGTACATGGAGAAGGTGTACGGCGTGCGCGAGCCGCGCGTGGGCCTGCTCAACATCGGCGAGGAGGCGGGCAAGGGCAACGAACTGGCCAACGACGCCTTCGAGCGCCTGTCGGGCATGAGCGATATCCGCTTCGTCGGGAACATCGAGGGCCGCGACGTGCACAAGGGGCTGGTCGACGTGCTGGTGACGGACGGCTTCACCGGCAACGTGGCCGTGAAGGTCGGCGAGGGCGTGCTGGAGTACGCCTTCAGCGAGATGCGTCGCGCCATGACGTCGAGCCTGCGCAACAAGCTCGCGGCGCTGGTGCTGAAGCGGGCGCTGCTGCAAGTGAGGCAGGAGTTCGACCCCGACGAGTACGGCGGCGCGCCGCTTCTTGGCGTCAACGGCGTCGCCATCATCGCCCACGGGCGGTCGGACGGGCCGGCCATCAAGAACGCCATCCGGCAGGCGCGCGACGCTGCGGCGTCGGGGATGCTCGACGCGCTGCGGGCGCACCTGGCGGGCGGCCACCGCCGCTTCTCCATCTCGGCCGCCGCCGCGGAGCTTTAGGGCTAGTGATTTCCCAGCGGCGCCTCAATCGCCTCCAGTAGTTCGCGAGCCACGTACCGCTGCGGACGTGTCCCCGCCACCGGGGCGAGAACGCCGAGGTCCGTCAGCCGGTTGAGGATCAGGCGGGCGCCCGCCTGCGTGACGCGCAGCAATCGCGCGGCGCCAGGAACGGTCGCGAAGGGATTGGCGAACAGCTCGTCCAGCAGCCGGAAGGCGTTTGCCGAGGCGCGCGACCGCTGAAGCAGGTC
>JBBITS010000316.1:0-2275 GCA_037440665.1 Chloroflexota bacterium | reverse complement strand
TCTTGTTGCGCTTGATGTCGGTGGCCATGTTCATGCCCGGCGCGTCGATGCCGATGTGCGTGAAGCGCAGGATGCCCTTCTGGCGCATGGTCTTGAGGCTCGTGCGCTCGGGCAGCGCGCCGGCGCGCACGGTGTCGTAGATCAAGTCCTCGGCGATGGCGTCCTCGTCGTGCGGACCGATCTTGCCGTCCATGGAGTATTTCTTCAGCAGGCCGGGGATCTTCAGTGTCTTGCCGCGAGGGCCGGTGAATTCCTTCAGCTCGCGCTCCTTCGCCCGCTCCTCGACCTTCCTCGCCAGCAGCCAGAAGATCTCCCATTCGTTCTTCGCTTCGCCCGGCGGGTCCACCGCCTTGTCGGTGAACGTCAGGAAGTTGATGTGGGCGGTGGGGAACCGGAAGTCGGCCTTTTCGTAGTAGGCGGCTGCGGGCAGAAAGATGTCGGAGTTCCGCGCCGTGGAACTCATGCGGTAGTCGACGGCCACAATAAGCTTTAGGTTAGGCCAGGTGTTCTCGAGGAGGAGCTTGCCGCCGCCGCGCGTCCGCCGCAGCGTGTTGCCGCACACGCCGAAGAACACCTGCGGCACCTGGTCTTTGCGCGGCTGGACGACGCCTTCCCACCAGTTCTTATCGACGGCCTCCTCGAAGTACTCGTCGAACGTGCGCTTCATACCCGTGTCCGACCAGTCCTTCCTATTCCAGACTTCGCGGTAGCCGCCGTGCCAGTACCAGAAGAAGAACGGAGGAACGGCCATCGGGCCCATGGGCAGCGGCGACAGACGGCTGGCCTTCGCCTCTTCACGCTCGACCTCGATGGCCAGGATTTCAGGCGTAACGTCGGGGTCGCGCTTCTTGACGTCGTGCTCAATCTCGAGTTGGTTGGTGGCCAGCTCCATGAAGCCGTCGAAGCCCGGCTTGCCCTTCAGGTTGTTGGCCATCACGAGCTGGCTGCTGTTCCAGCCGCGCAGGCCAGTGCCAGGCCGGCCGAAGTTGCCGGTGAGCGCGAGAAGCAGGGCCATCGCCCGCTCCATCAGGTCGCCGTGGTAGTACTTCGGCGTGTTGAAGCCCTGGAGGATGTGTACGCGTTTTGATTCCATCACCAGGCGGGCGATGCGGCGGATCATGTTCGCCGACGTGCCAGTGACGGCCGCCGCCTTCTCCGGCGTGTAGTCCGCCAGCCGCCCCCGGAGGATGTCGAAGGCAGGGCGCACCTCAACCTCGGAGCCATCCGCCAGCTCAACGCGGAACCTGCCTTCCAGCGCCGGAGCCACCTTGCCAAGCTTAAGCGTCCCGCGCGGCGCCTTCACCGCCTTCTCCGTCTTCGTGTCCCAGAAGTAGAGCTGATCCTCGCGTCCCTCGCCTTCGCCCTCGACATCGGGCTGGCGCAGGTAGCGATGGGTGTCGCTGCGGACGAGGAGCGGCAGGTCGGTCTGTTCCTTCACGAACTCCGTGTTGACCTTGTCCTCATCGATGATCAGCTTGCAAATCGCGAGAGCGAGGGCGGCGTCGGTCCCGGGGTCCACCGGCGCGTAGAGATCGGCGTGAATCGTCGAGGCGTTGTAGTCGGGCGCGATGGAGACGATCTTCGCGCCGTTGTACCGCGCCTCCATGATGAAGTGGGCCGACGGTATCCGCGTGTACAGCGGGTTCATGTGCCACATGATGATGAGGTCGGCGTGATACCAGTCGTCGATGGAACTGACGAAGTGGAACTTGCCAAACGTCTCGTAGATGCCGACGTTGAAGTCAGAGGTCAGGGCGTTGTTGTCGAGGACCGTCGCGCCGAGAAGGCGCATGAGCCGCCATCCCGGTACCGCGCCGTGCACCGTACCGCCCTCGCCAGAGCCGAATTCGTAGATGATCGACTCGGGGCCAACGTTCTCGATGGCGTCGAGGATGCCGTCGGCGACGCCGGTGAGCGCCTCATCCCACGTGATGCGCTCCCACTTGCCTTCGCCGCGTTCACCCACGCGGCGCATGGGGTAGAGGATGCGCTCCGCGCCGTACATGACCTCGCTGAAGCAGCCGCCCTTCTGACAGCCGCGGGGGTTCATGTCGGGCACGCCCTTCTCAATCGACGGGTAGTGGGCCCCCTGCTCCTCGCGGAAGACAACGTTGTCCTTGGTGTAGACGCGCCACGAGCAGGAGCCGGGATAGCAGTCGACCAGGTGGGTGCCCCAGGTGACCTTGTCCCACGTCCACTTCTGCCGGTACACGTCCTCGAACGTCGAGTACGTGCGGGCGGCGACGGACAGGCGGCGCTCGAAACTGGGAAGAGG
>JBBITS010000315.1:0-2286 GCA_037440665.1 Chloroflexota bacterium | reverse complement strand
CCGAGCGCCCCTATTTCGTCGAGCAATTCAAGCAGCGGATCCCGCAGTACATGCTGCGGCACAAGGTCAAGGCGGGCATCACGGGGTGGGCGCAGGTCAACGGCTGGCGCGGCAACACGTCGGTCGAAAAGCGCATCGAGTACGACCTCTACTATATCGAGAACTGGTCGGTGACGCTGGACCTGAAGATCATGTGGCTCACGCTCGTCCACGTGCTGTCGCCGCGAGGCGCGGCGTGACCTCTCAGCGCCCCTGGGGCCGGTCCCGGGGGCATCGAGGCCATCCCGGCGTCCGGGCCGAGCAGCCGCAGCGTTCGCGCGGAAGCGCCGTGCGGGACCACTCACATGAGCTCCGGGGCTGATTAGATGCCGCGCGCCGTCATCACGGGGGCGGCCGGCTTCATCGGCTCGCACCTGGCCGAGGCGCTGCTCGACCGCGGCTACGCCGTCGTCGGCATCGACAACCTGCTGACGGGCGATCTCGCCAACGTCGCACACCTGCGCGACCGCGATTTCCAGTTCATCCGCCACGACGTCACCAACTACATCGACGTCGACGGCCCCGTCGATTACGTGCTGCACTGGGCGAGCCCGGCCAGCCCAATCGACTACCTGGAGCTGCCAATTCCGACGCTGAAGGTGGGCGCGCTCGGCACGCACAAGGCGCTGGGCCTGGCCAAGGCCAAGCGGGCGACGTTCGTGCTGGCGTCCACGTCCGAGGTCTACGGCGACCCGCTCGAGCACCCGCAGAAGGAAACCTACTGGGGCCACGTCAACCCCATCGGCCCGCGCGGCGTCTACGACGAGGCCAAGCGCTTCGCCGAGGCCATGACGGTGGCCTACCGGCGCTATCACGGCCTCGACACCAAGATCGTGCGCATCTTCAACACCTACGGCCCGCGTATGCGCCTCCGCGACGGCCGCGCCGTGCCGGCGTTCATCTCCCAGGCGCTCCGGAACGCGGACGTCACCGTGTTCGGCGACGGCGCCCAGACGCGCAGCTTCTGCTATATCAGCGACCTGGTGGACGGCGTCCTGCGCCTGATGTTGTCGAAGGAGAACGATCCGATCAACATCGGGAATCCGGCGGAGATGACCATCGAACAGATGGCCCGCCTGATCATCCGAATGACCGGCTCGACCAGCCGGATCGTGTACAGGCCCCTGCCCACCGACGACCCCAAGGTGCGCCAGCCCGACATCACGCGCGCGCGGACCCTCCTCGGCTGGGAACCGAAGGTCTCGCTGGAACAGGGGCTGGCGGCGACGATCGCGTACTTCCGGATGAAGCTGACGTGTTGACCGCGGGCTGGACGGCTTGGGTAGCAGACAAGGGCTCCTCGGGCTAGACGGGTTGAGGACTCGATGGCCCGAGACCTCGGCGAGCAGACGACCTTACGCCGTCCACCACAGATGCATGGCGATGAGCGCCAGAAAGACGGCAAAGGCCCGCTGCAGGTCGCGGGGCGGCAGGCGTAGCGCGATCTGCGCGCCGAACAGCGCCCCGATCATCAGGCCCAGGGCGATCCACATGGCCGGCCGCGTGGCGACGAAGCCGTGTCGATAGTAGCGCCACGCGCCCAGCGCACCGACCGGCAGCAGGAGCGCCGCCAGCGACGTTCCGGTCGCCGTCTCGGGCGCCATCCGTGCGACGAGGATGAGCGCCGGCACGATCAGCACCCCTCCTCCGATGCCGAACAGGCCGGACAGCATGCCGGCCGCCAGACCGATACCGAGAAACTGCATCGAGAGCCTCCCCGCGCCTATCCCGGAGCGTTGATGATCCGCGTCACGCGCCAGATGTAGTCCACGCCGCTGGCCAGCGTCACCGCGAGCGAGACCCAGACGGCGGCGTCGACCCACGCGGAGTGCCGCCCGAGGTAATTGAAGAGCATCACAATCGCGCACGTCACGATGAACGATCCCGTCGCGAGCTTGCCGAGCGGCGAGGGACGGAACGTGCGCGGACCGATGGCCAGGCTCACGATCGCCACCGTGAAGACGATGCCGATGTCGCGGCTGATGACGAGCACGGTGAGCCACAAGGGCAGGCGATTGACCAGGCCGATGTTCGGCAGCGTCAAGACGACAAAGGTCGTGACGAGCAGCAGCTTGTCGGCCGCCGGGTCCAGCCAGGCGCCCAGGTCGCTTTTCTGCCTGGCCGCGCGGGCGGCCAGGCCGTCCAGCAGGTCCGTCAACCCCGCCGCGATGAACGTGAAGAGGGCCCACCCGAACTCGCCGTAGAACGGCCGCGCGACCCGGTTCACGATGAACCCGGGCGTGTCGG
>JBBITS010000314.1:0-2288 GCA_037440665.1 Chloroflexota bacterium | reverse complement strand
CCGATGCCGGTGTCACGCACGACGAGCGCCACCTCCGAGCTCTCCCGCGCGGCCCCATCGCGCGCCGTCGAGGCCATCGTGGCGTTCCTGGTGCCGACCTCGATGGTCAGCCGCCCACCGTCCGGCATCGCATCGCGGGCGTTGACGGCCAGGTTCAGGACAACCTGCTCCATCTGGCCACGGTCAGCGATCACCCGCGTCGGGCCATCACCGATGGCAACGTGCACGGCGATGCGCGCTCCCAGGAGGCGGCGGAGCATCTTCTCGAGGTCGCCGACGACGTCGGCCAGGTCGACGAGGCTGGCCGCGACGGCCTGCTTCCGGCTGAAGGCAAGGAGCTGCCGCGTCAGCATACTTCCCCGTTCGCCGGCCTTGCAGATCTCGTCGATGTCGTCCCTGGCGGGATGGTCGGGCGGAAGCTGCCCGAGGGCCAGCTCGGCGAAACCCTGAATCGACGTCAGGATGTTGTTGAAGTCATGGGCAATGCCACCAGCGAGCGTGCCGACCGCCTCCATTTTCTGGGCATGACGCAGCTGGGCTTCGAGCTCGACGCGCCGGGTCATGTCGGTGATCGCGCCGATCAAGCGGGTCGCGGCTCCATCAGCGGCTCGAATCAGGTACGCCCGGTGCAGGACGTGGGCGTAGGTGCCCTCCTTCCGCCGAAGCCGGTACTCCGCGCACCAGCCGTCGCCTGGACCGTCGATGGCAGCGTGCATGCCGGCAAGGACACGATCGCGCTCGTCCGGATGGATGCGCTCGCTCCATCCCGCGGGACTGGAGCCTAGGTCGGCGGCGGTGTACCCGAACAGCGAGTCCGGATCCTCGCTCCACCACGTCAGGCACTGCGCGCGCACGTCGAGGTCCCAGATGGTATCGCGGGTGGCCCTGGCCACCAGGGACAGCACCTCTGCCAGCTCGGCGAGACGCCGCTGCGCATCCTGGCGCGCCTTGCGCTCGGAAGCCTCTGCCAGCGCCCGGCGCACGCACCCCGGCAGCCGGCTCAACCGCTCCTTCAGCACGTAATCGGTGGCGCCCGCCCGCAGCGTCTCGATGGCCGCCTCTTCGCCCATCGACCCGGACACGAAGATGAACGGCAGGAGGGGATCCCGCTTCCGGACCAGGCGGAGGGCGCTCAGGCCGTCGAAGCGGGGCATGGTGACGTCCGACAGCACGAGATCGACGCCGCCCCTCGCCAGTTCCGCTTCGAGCGCTTCCGCGGTGTCGACGGGCACCACGTCGCACTCGAGCCCGGCCGACTCGAGGGTCGAGGCCACGAGATCCACGTCGGCCGCGGAGTCCTCGACGTGCACGATGCGCATGGCTACCTCCACCCGACCCGTCCCGGCGGCGGCTCGTTGATGACGGCCCAGAAGCTGCCCAGCTCCCGCACCGCCGCGACGAAGTCATGGAAGCCCACGGGCTTCACGACATAGGCGTTGACGCCGAGCCGGTAGCTCTCGACCAGGTCGGATTCCTCCTTCGACGACGTCAGCATGATGACGGGTATGCTTTTGAGGGCCTCGTCGCGCTTGACGACGCGCAGCACTTCCAGCCCGTCCACCTTCGGCATCTTCAGGTCGAGCAGGACGAAGGCGGGCAGCTCTTCGGGGCGATCCGCAAACCGGCCCCGACGGTACAGATAGTCGAGCGCCTCGGCTCCGTCCCGGGCGACGACCACCTCGTTGGCCACGTTGTGCGCTGCCAGGGCCCCGAGCGTCAGCTCGATGTCGTTCTCATCGTCTTCGACGAGCAGGATGTTCCTGACCTCCACCCTTGGGCTCATGGGTTCCTCCGGTCTCGAGGGAGCGAGACGTACACGGTGGCGCCTTTGTCGACTGCGCCCTGCGCCCAGGTCCGACCGCCGTGTCTGGCCACGATGCGCCTGACGGTGGCGAGTCAATCACCTCATTGGGTTGGCCGTGTGAGTGTGTCCTCAACACGGCGTCGAGGTCTTATTGAGGACTGCACTGCTAATGCATAGAAAACGGGCACTGTGTGATTCCCTCACCCGGCGCTGACGCGCCACCCTCTCCCGGCGGGAGAGGGTTTTTCTCCCCCCTTCTCCCCCCGGGAGAAGGGTCGGGGATGAGGGAATACATATGCATTGACTGAGCAGACGTCAATAATTGACTGCAAAGGTTCCATTCTGCAAATCCATGGCCGCTCCACTAGGATAGTCCGCGAGAGGAATCGAGGAACAGACCATGCACAAACTCCTGGTCATCGGCGCGGGTTCCATCGGGGAGCGTCACACCCGCTGCCTGCTCGCCACAGGTCGCGCGGAAGTG
>JBBITS010000313.1:0-2304 GCA_037440665.1 Chloroflexota bacterium | reverse complement strand
ACGCCCTCGAGCTGAACCCGGTTGCGCACCTCGTGGAGCTCGCGACGTTGGTCTATCCCCCAGCGTACGGGACGAAGCTGGTCGAGGAAGTCCGCCGGTGGAGCCGGGTCGTCTTCGAGCGCACCAGGGCCGAGGTGGGGGATCTGTACCCGCCGGTGGCCGATCCAAAGGCCCCTCCCCGGGAACTTGGCGGCGCGCGGCAGACTCGATTGAAGGGAATGGAGGATCCACAGGAGGCGCTGCCGGTGCCGGCCGGCCAGCTGACTCCGGTCGCCTATCTCTGGACGCGCACGGTGCCGTGCCGGAACTGCGGCGCGACGGTCCCCTTGCATCGCCAGACGTGGCTGAGGCAGAAGCCGGGCGGTTTTGTCGCGGTACGCCCGGTTGCCTCGCCCGGACAGACTCGCGTCCAGTACGAGGTGCTCGAATTCGCCGCGAAACAAGCCGCGCAAGCGGTCGCGGCGTGGGGCTTCGACCCGACCGACCTCTCGAAGGGCGGGGAAACGGAGTGCCTGTTCTGCCGTGCGGCGCTTCCGACCGAGCACGTCAAGGACTGCGGCAGATCCCGCCGCATGGATGTCCAGCTCATGGCTGTCGTTGCATCGCGGAATGGGGAGCACGGCAAGGCGTACCTTTCCGCGTCGCAAGTGACGGGTGTAGACGGCGGTGATGTGAAGCGGCGTCTCGACGACGTGGTGCGGCGAGAACCGCTATCGACCGACAAAGCCGCCCTCCCGCCGGCGGGAGCGCTAGGTTTCAGGGTGCAGCCTTACGGGTTCAAGACCTGGGACCAACTCTTCACGGACCGGCAGCTTCTCGCGCTCTTCACGTTCATCAAGCACGTGCGGAAGGCCTACGAGGAAATGATCCAGGGCGGCGTTGACCCCGGCCTCGCAAAGGCGGTGGCAACCTACCTCGCGCTCATTGTCGACAAGGTCGCCGAGCGTGGAGCAAACGTGTGCCGCTGGATCTCGCAAGGCGAAGAAGTGGCGAGCCCGATTGGCGAAGGCAAGATGCCAATGGTATGGGACTTTCCGGAGGCCAACCCATTTGGCGGGGCCTCCGGATCATGGCAGCGCACTGAGAGTGACGTCGTAGGGGCTCTCGAGGCTCTTACTGCTGACCGCTTTTCTCCGTGCGACGTACGCCGGGGAAGCGCACTGAACCTTCCCTACGCGGACAACTTCTTTGACGCGGTGGTGACCGATCCGCCGTACTACGACAACGTGCCCTACTCGTATCTCGCGGACTTCTTCTACGTCTGGCTGAAACGAAGTGTCGGCCATCTCTATCCCGAGCACTTCGCCGCAGCGATCTCCCCGGTGAAGGCTGAAGCCGTCATGGACCCGTCGCGGCACGGCGGCAAGAAGGAGAAGGCGAAGGCGGAGTACGAGGCGATGATGGCCAGGGCCTTCGACGAGGCCCGACGCGTCCTCAAGCCCGGAGCGCCGATGGTCTGCGTCTACGCCCACAAGACCACCGCGGGCTGGGCGACGCTGGTCGATGCGCTTAGGAAAAGCAAGTTCGCGGTCACCGAGGCGTGGCCTCTCGACACAGAGAGACCCGGCCGGCAACGAGGGCAGGAGTCGGCAGCGCTGGCCTCGAGCATCTTCCTGGTGGCGCGGAGGCGCGAGACGGAGGATACGGGCTCCTACGAACACGTCGTGCGGCCCGAGCTCGAGCGAGTGGTGCGGGAGCGGGTCGAGGCGCTGTGGGAGCTGGGGATCGCCGGCGCCGATCTCGTCATTGCCGCTGTCGGCGCCGGCCTCCGGGCGTTCACGCGGTTTGCCAGGGTCGAGTACGACAACGGCGAGGAGGTGCCCGCCGAGAAGTTTCTCGCCGAGGTGGAGGGCGTCGTCCTGGAGACCCTGCTCGAGAAGATCTTCGGGGTCCCACGGTCGGGGGTCGCGTCGGTCGATGGCCCGAGCCGGTTCTACGTGCTGTGGCGTCACACCTACCGCGCGGCGGAGCTCGACGCCGGCGAGGCGATCGTCTTCACCTATGCCCAGCCGGTCGAACTCGACGGGCCCAGGGGGCTGTCCGTCGGGAAGGGCGCGCTCGTCGAGAAGAAGAAGGGCAAGTGCCGCCTGAGGGACTTCACGGAGCGCGGGGATGACGACCATCTCGGCGTGCCTGGCGACGAGGGCAAGGCCGTGCCGCTCATCGACGTGCTGCATCGCATCCTGTGGCTCGTGGAGAACGAGCCGCGAAACCTGCCACGCTTTCTCGACGAGGCGAGGCCGGACCGAGAGCGACTGCGGCTCGTGGCCCAGGCCCTGGCCGGCGCGGGGCTCAAGGGCGGGG
>JBBITS010000312.1:0-2341 GCA_037440665.1 Chloroflexota bacterium | reverse complement strand
AAAGCCCTGGTAGGGGCCGGATGCCACGACGCCGGAGTTGGATATGGGATTGTTGTCTGCATCCCAGCCGTTCACGGGCTCGATCGTGTAGGCCAGCCCGTCCGACGCGGTGAACGTCACGTCGTCGAAGGCCGGCGCCTGCTCGGTCAGGGCCTCGAGGTCGCTGCGATCGGGCGCGAAGTTCGTGGAGAACAAATCGCCCAGATCCGCCGTCAAGGCTTCGAGCGCCCCATGTGCGGCGTAGCGCGCCTTCGTGCGCGACTTATCGATGCCGCGCAGTTGAGCGTCGGCCGACGTCGTCACCAGGAAGCCGGCCAGCATCGAGCTGACCAGCAGCATGAGCAGCATGACGATGATGAGCGCAACTCCGCGCTCCGAACGCTGCACGTCGGCGGGGGCTGGCTGAGCGCTGTTCGCTAGCGGTGTCATAAGGCCTCACTGAAGGTCGTAGCGGCTGACGAAGGACATGCTCCGCAGGCTGACCTGCGTCGACAAGCTGGTGCGCACCACCTGATTACGTCCGGTCTCGGCGAGCGACCGCCCGGCCATGTAGATATTCGCCTTGCGGATCTGGCCTTCCAGCGTTTCGTCGTTGAAGTCGCTCACGTAGGTCGGGTTCGTGACGCCGTCGACCAGGTCCCACGTCAACTGGATGTTCTCGATGCCTATGGCGATGGCCCGTTCTTCGCCGTAGTTCACGCGGCGGATGAAGTGCGGCGACGTGATTGGACCCGAGGTGGGGACCATCAGGTAGTAGGTCACCATGTAGATGCGGTGCATCTCCAGCGGCGGCCATACGCCGCCCGTCTGGAGCGCCATCACGGACCCGCCGGGGGCGCTGCGCTGGTTGAGGCCGGACTCCGCCGTGTCATCGAAGTACACCGTCTGGCCGCTGACCGACGTCACTTCCTGCATCGCGCCCTCGCCGAACCGGATGAGATCCCCGGGCTTGATGCCGATCGCCGGGTCATCGATCGCGAACCCGTCGGGGAAGGTCACGCTCGAACCGTCGGCCGCGATGGTGGGGAAGACGCCGGACATGTCCAGGCGGCGGTCCTCGTAGAACAGCGTGAGGACGTCGGTCGCGATGCCGTTCACCAGAATGCCCGTGCCGTTCTCGGGACTGACGGCGGGCAGCACCGTGTACCGCGAGGGGAATGTCCACTCGGATCCGGCCGGCCCCGGCCGCACGATCGGCAGGACCCCGACGCCCGTCGGAATGGGAATGCCCGTGCGCGTGCCTTCGCCCGTCTGCAGCAGGTCCCGAATCAGCATGTTCATGGCCACGCGGAGGTTCTGGTTGACGTCCGCAATGACCGACGCGCTCTCGCTGGACCGGCCGGCCTCCTGCAGGGCGATAAACGCGGCGCCTGTCACGACGACCGTGATCGACATTGCGACGAGCAGCTCCGCCAGCGAAAAGCCGCGCTCGCAGCCGCCGTTCGGCCGGGTGCGGCAGGTCGCCGTGTCCGAGACGATCGGCGCCGGGCGTCTGTTACGCATATGAGGAAATGTAGGTCGTGATGGAGTATTCGCGCGTCTCGCCGCCGACCTGGTAGCGGATGACGACGCGGAGCCGCCGAAGCGTGGATTTCGCGGTGGCCCTGATCTCGATTTCGCGCGTGAAATTGTTCAAGAGCTGCGGGATGTCGTCGTCGGTCCCAAGCAGGCCGTCGCGCCCCGGCAGCATCAGCGACTCCACGGCCCCGTCGTCGTCGGTGTTCACCAGCCCGTCGTCGCCCGCGACCGTCAGGGGCTGTGCGCCGTCGAGGAAGATACCGCCGTCCGACCCGGTTTCCCCTTCGACGTTGCGAATCTGCGACCAGGTGATCGTCCTGGTGTCGCGCGCGGTGAAGACGCTCTCGATGGCCTCGGCCGCCTTCTCGCGCGCCAGAATGTCCAGGTTGGAGCCGCTCATCAGGGCCAGCCCCTGCGTGAAGCCGGCCGCAACGGCCAGCATCCCGAAGGCCAGCACGCCCACTGCGATGAGCGACTCGATCAGCGAGAATCCCCGCTCGCCGCCGACGCCTGCTGGACCGAAGGGGCGCAGCCCGTTTCCGATACTGCATCTCATCGCGCCACCCATCCCCCCTCCCAGCGCTCGTTGCTGGGCACCCACTTGTAGAACCTCGCGCGGGCCGTCGAGCCCGTGATGGTGACGGCGCGGCCCGTTTCACGCCGCCCCGCCATGCCGAGAAACAGCGTGCCGTTCACGGGCACGCCGGTTTCATCGATGAACGACCCGTCGGGCGCGAAGAACAACTGTGACGCGCCGCCGAAGTCCACCGGGGCCGTGGCGCCGAACCCGTCCGGCGTGTCCCCCATGCCGTCGAACTGGGTC
>JBBITS010000311.1:0-2345 GCA_037440665.1 Chloroflexota bacterium | reverse complement strand
AGCCGATGGGGTCCTTCGGGTTCGCCAGATACACAGCCGCAAAGGTCTCCGTCAGGTCGGAGAGAAAGCGCGAGAGATCGCCCGCCGTATCCACTAGGTTGATGGCCTGCGGGAAGGTAGGCTCGTCGTCCAGTCCCTTGACAGCCCGATAGATGAGGCCGCTCGACTCGAAGCCTGGCTCGTGTACACGGCGTACTTCGGTGATGGCTGCCCTGGGCGACCGGCCGTCGGCGGGGTCGCCGGGCTTGCCCGGTAGTTCCTGGTAGCGAGCCGCCCAGTAGGCCAGCCCCTCGGCCAGTTCGCGGCGCCGCTGCGGCGTCTCGCCCGAATCGAGGCTGCGAACGGCGTGCGCGGTGCGGATGACGCCGTGGGTCGCGCCGGCCATCAGTCCGGGCGCGAGACGGGGCACCCACTTCGCGAGGACGGCCGTCCACGGCGCGTCGGCCAGTTGCCGTTGAAAGAATATCGTCCAGTCTGCCACCCGGCTCATGTCGCCCAGCGCCCCGCGCCAGCCATTGGGGTCGATGGTGTTGCGGGCATCGGGCCGCTCCTGCAGCCGGCGCTTGTAGCGTTCGACCCACGGCATGACGGCGCGGTCACGCCCGACGATCAGCAGCGCTTCCGCCGCCATCGGGCCGTGATTCGAGAGGCCGGGCCCGAACTCCGGCCCGGCGCCGCGCAGGGCTTCCAGCGCTTCGTCGAGAGTCGTCATGGCACTCTCCCAGACCCGGTCTGGCCATACCTATTCTCTCACAGACCGACGCGCCGCAACCCAGCCCATCCCCTCATCCGTCGCACCCGTCTTATACTTGCTTCGATGGCCCAGATCGCCGAGGACCGTGCGTTCCAGGAAGCCCGACTCCGCGCCGAGGAGCTGCGGTCGCTCATCAACTACCACGACTACCGGTACTTCGTCCTCGACAGCCCGGAGATCTCCGACGCCGAGTACGACGAGCTGGTGCGCGAGTTGCGCCGCATCGAAGGCCGCTACCCCCAGCTCATTACGCCCGACTCTCCGACCCAGCGCGTCAGCGGCCAGCCGGTCGAGGCTTTCGGCATCGTCGAGCACCGGACGCCGATGCTCAGCCTGGCCAACGCCTTCAGCGCCGACGACCTGCGCGCCTGGGAACGCCGCGCCCGCAACATCGTCGGCGACGGGCGTCTGTCGTACGTCGTCGAGCCCAAGATCGATGGCCTGGCTGTGGCGCTGGTGTACGAAGACGGGCGCCTCGCGACCGGCGCGACGCGCGGCGACGGCATCCGGGGCGAGAACATCACCCAGAATCTGCGCACTATTCGCAGCATACCGCTGACGCTCCAGAAGAAGGTTCCGCCCCGCTTCGAGGTGCGCGGCGAGGTCTACATGACGAAGAGCGGGTTCGACCGCCTGAACGAGGAGCGCGCGGACCGGGGCGAGCCTCTATTCGCTAACCCGCGCAACGCCGCGGCTGGCTCCGTGCGCCAACTCGACCCGCGCATCACGGCCTCGCGCCCGCTGGACGTCTGGCTGTACCAGCTCGGCTGGGTCGAAGGCGCGCCCTCGCCGGTGAACACCCACCTGGAAGCGCTCGACTGGATGCGCGGGCTCGGGTTCCGCGTGAACCCGCACATCGAGCGTCTCAAAAATCTGGACGCCGTCATCGCCCACTGCGAATCGTGGGAGCGACGCCGCGAAGAGTTGGACTATGACATCGACGGCATGGTGGTGAAGATCGATTCCTTCGCCCTGTGGCAGGAGCTGGGCTACGTCGGCCGGGAGCCGAGGTGGGCCATCGCCTACAAGTTCCCACCCACGCAGGGTGTGACGAAGCTGCTGAAGATCGGCGTCAACGTCGGGCGCACCGGCTCCCTCAATCCCTACGCCGTCCTTGAACCGGTCGGTATCGGCGGCGTCACCGTCAAGCTGGCGACGCTGCATAACGAGGACGACATCCGCCGCAAGGACATCCGCGAGGGCGACTGGGTGATCGTCCAGCGCGCGGGCGAGGTGATCCCCCAGGTGGTAGGTCCGGTAGCGAGCCGCCGCACTGGCAAAGAGCGCCGGTGGCGCATGCCGAAGAAGTGCCCGTCGTGCGGCGCGCCGGTCGCCCGCGAAGAGGGCGAGGCGATGTACTACTGCCCGAACACGGCCTGCCCGGCGCAGGCGCGTCGGCTCCTCGAGCACTTCGTGGGCCGGGGCGGCATGGACATCGAGGGCATCGGCGAAAGGCTGGCGTACACGCTGTACGACTCGGGCCTCGCCAAGGACCCCGGCGACCTCTACAGCCTGACGAAGGAGCGCCTCGTCGCCCTCGAGCTGCGGCACCCCGAGCGCCTTGGCGGCGCGATTGGCGATTTCCTGCAGC
>JBBITS010000310.1:0-2358 GCA_037440665.1 Chloroflexota bacterium | reverse complement strand
CTCGGCAGCGCGGCGCGCGACCTCGGCCACCACTTCGGCGATGGGCACGCTGCGTTCTCTCCCACGCGTGCGCGGCACGATGCAGAAGGAGCAGACGTCGTTGCAGCCCTCCTGGACCTTCACGAAGGCGCGGGTGCGCAGCGCGCGGGAATGCTCGCCTAGCGCGAACGCTGAGCCAGAAAGGATCGCGTCAACGACAGCGAGTTTGTCGCGGTTGGCGAGTACGACGTCCGCGCCCGCGGCGCTGGCAGCATCGGCGCCCGCAGTTTCCGGGTAGCAGCCGGTGAGAATTACAGGGGCGCCGCCGCCCAGACGCCGGGCCAGGCGAACGAGGTGGCGTGACTTACGGTCAGCGACATGCGTAACTGAGCAGGTGTTGATGACGTAGGCGTCGGCGCGCTCCGCCCGGCCGGTCACCTGACAGCCGCGCGCCGCCAGTTCCCGCGCGATGGCTTCGGAGTCAGCCTGGTTCAGTTTGCAGCCGAGGGTGAGGACGACCACCCGCCGGATGGGGGTGTTTGTGGGCTGCGGCATGTGCCTCCGCGTCCGTGCTCGGATTCGGGCGCATCATACCGCATCCTGGGGGGACGCTACGACGGGCGGCCGTCCGGGGTTCGAGAGCCTGTGCGTCAGGCGACGCTCTGACGGTGCGGCCTCCGGGCGCGCCGGGTATACCACGACAGACGTCGCGCCGTGTTGACGGCTCTGCGCAGGCACGCCGTGTACCCGCACACGGGACAGGCCATGCATCCCTCGCCGTGGACCAGCGGACCGCCGCAGTCTGGACACGTTCGCCGCTTCGGGACCAGCACCTGGGTCATCGCTTCGCCTCCATCTCAGCACAGGTGTTCTACTGCCGCCATGCTAATAGAACGCGTGTTCGCTGTCAAGCCCCTCCTGTGGCCTTTTCCGTAGGCAGGAATGAAGGCCACCCTTTTGGTCATTGACAAACAGGTGGCACAGCGGAACAGGGCCCCGGCAGCCGGCCCCCGTGGCAGGGGCGAGTTTGAAACCCGCCCTCACCACAGAGGAAACAGCCAGGGGGTGAGGTGAGAGACGACCTCCAACTCACCGGCCTCATCCGGCCAGCACAGTCGAGGCCCCTGATGGCGTGACCAAGCACAGCCAGGCCCTGCTTCACACCCGCTCCTGTCCCTCCCGGCGCGCCGACGGCTACCATAGGCCATGCGCGTCGACTCCCACGTCCACCTGCAGCCTCATGGCGAAGCACCGCCCCTGACCCGCGAGCGCCTGCAACTCTACGTCGACGCCGCGCGCGCCAACGGCGTCGACTGCATCGCCATCACCGAGCACCTCTTCCGCTTCCGCGAGGCCTTCGATCTGCTCTACGGTTGGTGGTACGCCGATCCCGACCCGGCGCTGGCCGCCGCCACCCGCCGGTACTGGGAGGACCACGTATCGGCCAGTGTCGCGGACTACGTACGCCTCATCGAGGACGCGAAGCGCGACGGCCTGCCTGTGCTCCTCGGCCTGGAGCTGGACTGGATCCCGGGACGCGAGCGCGACTTGCGCAAGTTCCTCGCGCCGTATGATTGGGACGTCGTTCTGGGCTCGGTGCACTGGATCGGCTCGTGGGGCATCGACCTCGACCCGCGCGACCCGGAGTGGGCGCGCCGCGACGTCGCCCAGGTCTACCGCGACTACGCGGCGTTAGTCGACGGCCTGGCGCGCAGCGGACTGTGCCACGCGCTGGCGCACCCGGACCTGCCGAAGGTCTGGGGCCACAAGCCGGCGTCGTTGACACCCCTGCACGGGGCTTTGGTCGACGCCGCGCTGGCGGGCAACGTCGCTCTGGAAGTCAACGCCAACGGCCTGCGCCGCCCGGCCAACGAGCCCTATCCGGCGGCCCCCGTCCTCGAAGAAGCCGCCCGCCGCGGCGTCCCCATCACCCTGGCTTCCGACGCCCACCGGCCGGAGGACGTCGGCCACCACTTCGACGACATCGTGGCCTACGCCCGCGCCGCCGGCCACACCGAGTTCGTGGAGTACGTTGGCGGCAGGGCCAGGGCGTGGGAATTGGGGTAGGGGGCTAGCCTCACGATCGGTACCCGTGTATAATCTCCTTATGCGAAAGAGTGTTGTGGTAGCCTCCTTGGTGCTCGTACTGGCAGCATCTGCAGCTTGCTCGGACGAGCCGTCGTCCGCGCCACGCACCCCCGCTGCGAGGCCAACACCAGAAGACGAGCACACAGCGATCGCTCAGCTCGAGGCAGATTATAGGCAGTACGTCTTGGGTACCTACTTGGTTAGGTACGCCGCCACGATGACATATGTCGCCGACGGCCGGGTCGCGTCTCTAGACTGCTGTAAATTCCGGCGGGCAGTCCCTGCGGTTTC
>JBBITS010000309.1:1579-2379 GCA_037440665.1 Chloroflexota bacterium | reverse complement strand
CTTATGGCGAGACGATCAACCTGCCCGAAACGATCAGCAGCGCTCTGGGCGTCTTCGAATCAACCTGCGCGGGCGTGGGAGAGACTGTGGCTCGCGGCGAAGGGGAGACGCTGGAATTCCGGCAGGCGATTGCGAAATTCAGTTGCGCCGGAATGCACACGGTCTACAGCTACTTCTCGCTCCTCAAACACGGTTACGGGAATGACAATCTGCGGGAGCGGTTGAACAAGTTGCTCGATACGACTCTGTATCGTCTCAAAGGCGACGCCCAGGCGAATGACCGCGAGGCCGAAGCCGCGAGAAACATGGGATCGGAATGGCTCAGCCGGTTGGTCGTGCAACAGGAAGGGGGCAGGATTGCGACCAAAGGCGCGCCGCCTCCAAACACAGTCGAGTTTATGCGGCTGCGCACGCAAATCAGGATGCTGGGCCACGCGATGGAAGCTATCAATTACGCCCGGTTGCACAAACTCTTCACGCTGACGCCCGATCAGCAAACGCGCTTGCGGGCTGGCGAGCAACTGCTTTACGACTACCTGGTCAAGCTGCGCGCAACCGACCTGGCGCCGTTCATCAACTGGTACCCGAAATTCGTCAGCGACGCGGTCATAGCCATCGCCCACGCCTCGCGCGCTATGAAGCTGCTGACGCCCGACAATCCTGACACGATGGCAGGCTGACAAAGTCATTCAAGAAGCTGAGTGGGAAGCGATATGCCATTCAACCACGGGGAGCGCGGGGAACACGGGGATGTAAAGAAAGGTTTCCAGGTTTTATTTCTTCCCAGTGTTCCCCGCGCC
>JBBITS010000309.1:0-1562 GCA_037440665.1 Chloroflexota bacterium | reverse complement strand
ACAACAAATCGGGAGGTTATATTTTTACGCCCCCTAACTTTCCGAGCCGTGAGGAGAGATTTTTATGAAGTCCACAGCCAATATTCCCATCGGAGCTTCGGCCGTGCGATCGGTTGAAGTCACGCGCGACCTGACCGTGGCTCATTTCCACGACCACATGCCCGAAGTTTACGGCACGCCGATGATGATCTACCTGATGGAGGTCGCCTCGGCGGCTGCGATTGAAGATTATTTGCCGGAAGGCTGGGTGTCGGTCGGCGTAGGCGTGAACATCCAGCACATGGCCGCGACCCCCGTCGGCTTCACCGTCACCGCGAAGGCCGAAGTCGTCGAGGTCGGCGACCGTCAGGGTGGCCGGGAGGATCAGGGACAGCAGCGCGGTGCGGGGCGAGGCGCCCATGGCCGCCAGGTCGCTCAGGTTCACAGCCAGGGCCCGGAACCCGATGTCGCGCGCGGACGACCAGCGGCGGTCGAAGTGCACACCCTCCACGAGCGCGTCGGTGGTGAGGACGTCCAGGGTGTTGCGCGACGGCTCGACGACGGCGGCATCGTCGCCCGTGCCGGTGGTGACCCAGGGCGGCGGAGGCGGCACGCGGGCGTGGATCCGCTCGAGGATGGCGCGCTCGCCGAGACCGCCGACGGTGGCGGAGGCCGCTCCCGGCCCCGCGGAGCTACCGGGCATAGTCGACGGCACGGGTCTCGCGGATGACGGTCACCTTGATCTGGCCCGGGTACTCGAGCTCGTTCTCGATTCGCCGCGCGATGTCCTTCGAGAGCCAGACGGCCTCTTCGTCGCTGATCTTCTCGCTCTCGACCATGATGCGGATCTCGCGGCCGGCCTGGAGCGCGAACGACTTGGCGACGCCCTTGAACGAGTCGGCGATGCCTTCGAGCTTCTCCAGGCGCTTGACGTAGGACTCGAGGATGTCGCGCCGCGCGCCGGGCCTGGCGGCGGAGATCGCGTCGGCCGCCTGCACGATCATGGCTTCGAGCGACGGCCAGTCGATGTCCATGTGATGCGCCGCCATCGCGTTGACGACCGCGTCACTCTCGCCGTGCTTGCGGAGGAACTCGATGCCGAGCTCCAGGTGCGAGCCCTGGACGTCGCGATCGATCGCCTTGCCGATGTCGTGCACGAAGGCGGCGCGCACCGCGACGTTCGCGTCGAGGCCAACCTCACGGGCCATCACGCCGGCGAGGTAGGCCACCTCCTTCGAATGGGCGAGGACGTTCTGGCCGTAACTCGTCCGGAACTTCAGCTTGCCCATCGTCCGGTGGATCTCCGGATGCATGTCGTAGAGACCCAGCTCGAAGGCTGCGGCCTCGCCCTCCTTGAGGACCACCTCGTCGAGCTCGGTCTTCACCTTCTCGACGACCTCCTCGATGCGGGCCGGGTGGATGCGGCCGTCGGCGACGAGGCGCTCGATGGCCTGCCGGGCGACCTCGCGGCGGTACGGATCGAAGCTCGAGAGGATGATGGCGCCGGGGGTGTCGTCGACGATGAGCTCGACGCCCGTGGCCAGCTCGAGGGCGCGGATGTTGCGGCCCTCGCGACCGATGAT
>JBBITS010000308.1:0-2394 GCA_037440665.1 Chloroflexota bacterium | reverse complement strand
GGCGAGAAGCTGCTCGTGTACGTCATGCAGCCCGAGACGCAGGAGGGCCAGGTCCTCGTGTCCGTGGACCGCGCCCGCGGCGAAAAGGGCTGGCGCGTGCTGCAGACGCGGTTCGAGCAGGGCGAAAGCTTCGAAGCCGAGGTCACGGGCTTCAACAAGGGAGGCCTGCTCGTCAACGTCGAGGGCGTGCACGCCTTCGTGCCGCTCTCGCAGGTCGTCGGCGTTCGGCCGGGCGGGGACAACGGCGAGGGTCTGGGCGCGGCGGTGGGCCGCAAGCTTCGCCTGAAGGTCATTGAGATCAACCGCCGCCGCAACCGCGTCATCCTCTCCGAGCGGGCGGCGCTCCAGGAGTGGCGGTCGCAGCAGAAGGACCGCCTGCTGGAGGAGCTGCGCGAGGGCGAGATCAGGACCGGCCGCGTCAGCAGCGTCCGGCCCTTTGGCGTCTTCGTCGACCTGGGCGGCGCCGACGGCCTCGCCCACCTCTCCGAGATCTCCTGGGACCGCAACAAGTCCCCCGAAGAACTCTACAGAGTCGGCGACGAAGTCGAAGTCTACATCATGAAGGTAGACCCGGAGACCAAGAAGATCGCCTTGTCCCTCCGGCGGGCGCAGCCAGAGCAATGGGACAGCATCGTCGACAAGTACCACG
This sequence comes from Chloroflexota bacterium, assembly GCA_037440665.1. Classification (GTDB taxonomy): domain Bacteria; phylum Chloroflexota; class Dehalococcoidia; order DSTF01; family JACRBR01; genus DATLZC01. Next base: position 1,745 of record JBBITS010000308.1, on the reverse strand, counting down.
TGGGGCAGGTCGTGCCTGGCGTCGTCACCAAGCTGGTGCCGTTCGGCGCCTTCGCGCGCATCGAGGGCCCCGTCGAGGGTCTAATCCACGTCTCGGAGCTGGTGGACCGCCGCATCGCCCATCCGAAGGAGGTGGTGCGCGAGGGCGACATCTTGCCCCTGAAGATCGTCCGCATCGAGCGCGATCGGCACCGCCTCGGCCTCTCCCTGAAGGAAGCACGCGATGATGCCGAGCGCCTCGGCTTCGTGTTCACGGAAGGCGGCGAGGTCGTCTCCGTGCCCGAAGACATCCGCGCGGAGATCGAACAGCGGGAGGGCCCGCTGCCCCAGCCAGAAACGCCGCGTGATGACGAAGGGCAGGCGGAGCCTGAGGAAAGCGCGGCGGCGGAGGCCGAGGCCAGCGTCGAGGCAGACGCGGCGGCCACAGAAGCACCCGAGCCGGTAGAGGATGTGGTCGAGGAGACGACCGCCACAGATGAACCTGCGGCGACTGCGACGGACGTAGCTACTGAAGATATCGCTGGCGTCACCGATGAACCCGCGGTCGACGTGACCGATGATCAGGAAAAGGAGGAGTCCTAAGCCGGCGCATGCAGGGACGCGGCGCCCGGCCGTTTGCGACGGGCCGCGCGCCACCCGGTCTGTGAGCTTTATCAGGGTCATGTCGCCTAGACGCGCCTTATGCCGTGTGCTAACGTGAAGGCGCAGATTGGCGCAGGGAGTTTAACTATATGGCGGACCGTTTCGACAAGTTCACAGAGCGTGCGCGCCGCGTCCTGACCCTCGCACAGGAAGAAGCCCAGCGGTTCAACCACAATTACATCGGGACGGAGCACCTGCTCCTAGGCCTGGTGCGCGAGGGCGATGGCGTCGCTGCCAAGGTCCTCGCCAACCTCGGCGTCGAACTTAACAAGGTCCGCTCCGCCGTCGAGTTCATCATCGGGCGCGGCGAACGACAGGTGCTGGGCGAGATCGGCCTCACCCCGCGCGCCAAGAAAGTCATCGAACTCGCGGTGGATGAAGCCCGCCGGCTGAACCACCACTACATCGGCACCGAGCACCTGCTCCTTGGCCTGGTGCGCGAAGGCGAAGGCATCGCCGCCGGCGTGCTCGAAAGCCTGGGCGTCAACCTCGAGCGCGTGCGCGCCGAAACCACGCGCATCCTCTCCCAGAGCATGCCGCAGAGCGCCTCGACCGGCGCCCGCACAGGCACGCGCACGCCAACGGTCGATCAGCTCGGCATGGACCTCACGGCTGCCGCCCGCGCGGGCAAGCTCGATCCCGTGATCGGCCGTCATAAGGAGATCGAGCGGGTCATCCAGATTCTCTCCCGCCGGACGAAGAACAACCCGGTGCTGATCGGCGAGCCCGGCGTCGGCAAGACTGCCATCGCCGAGGGCTTGGCCCACCGGGTCGTCGCCGGCGACGTCCCCGAGACGCTGCAGGGCAAGCGCCTGCTGACGCTCGACATCGGCTCGCTGGTGGCCGGCACCAAGTACCGGGGCGAGTTCGAAGAGCGCCTGAAGAAGGTCATCGAGGAGATCAAGAACTCCCAGAACTGCATCCTCTTCATCGACGAGCTGCACATGCTGGTTGGCGCGGGCGCCGCTGAGGGCGCCGTCGACGCGGCGAACATCCTGAAGCCGTCGCTGGCGCGCGGCGAGCTGCAGTGCGTCGGGGCGACGACCCTCGACGAGTACCGCAAGCACATCGAGCGCGACGCCGCGCTGGAGCGCCGCTTCCAGC
>JBBITS010000307.1:269-2416 GCA_037440665.1 Chloroflexota bacterium | reverse complement strand
TCTACACCATGAACGCCGACGGCGCGGACCAGCGCCGCCTCACCTTCAGCGGCGAGACGGACGCCCGCATCATGGACGACTACGCTTTCTGGTCGCCCGACGGCAAGCTCATCGTCTTCCAGCGCTCCACGCCGGTCGATGACGCCGAAAGACCGGCCATGCAGGCCGACATCTATCTCATCGATCCGTCCACAGGAGAGGAGACGCAGCTTACCACCACCGAGTCGTGGGACAGCACGCCGTCGTGGACGGCCGACGGCCAGAGCATCCTCTTCGAGAGCAACCGTCCGGTAGGCCCAGACGACGACAGCCGCCAGTTCCACATCTGGCGCATGCGGCCCGACGGCTCGAACCCCGAACTGATCGTGGAGACCGAGGGCCGGGCTATCGAGCCGAAGCCCGCGCCCGACGGCCGCATGGCTTTCACCATGACCATCAGGGAGAACGACGAGGATAACGAGGATGTGTACGTCTTCGACCCCGAAACCGGCGAGGTGAGGCGCATCACCAGCGACCCCGCCCGCGACCGCTGCCCGATGTGGCTCGGCGACGATCTCATCGCATTCTTCTCCAACCGCACCGGCGACAACGAGATCTACGTCATGCGCCCGGACGGGTCGGGCCTTAAACGCCTGACCTTCGACCCCGGCAACGACGAGATGTGTTGACTGGCCGGGGACTTGAGCCCGTAGGTCTACGGGCAGGATAGGGGCCAGAGGACAGAAGCAAGAGCCGGGAGAGCAGGCGCTACGTCGATCCTTCCGTCAACGGCTCAGGGCGCTCCAGCAACTGGCGCACGCGGCGAAGGAACTGCGCCGCCGGAGCGCCATCGACCACGCGGTGGTCGAACGTCAGGCTCAGCGTCATCGACCGCCGCTTGACCACGCGCTCTCCCTCGAACGCCGCCGCGTCGCGGATGCGGCCCAGACCGAGGATGGCCGTCTGCCCCGGGTTTACGATGGGCGTGAACGCGTCGACGTCGTACAGCGCCAGCGACGTGACGGTGAACGTGCCGCCCGTCACGTCGTCGGGCCCCAGGCGTCCGCCGCGCGCCCTTGCCGCCAACTCCTCGGTCACACGCGCGATGTCCTTCAGCGTCGAACGATCCGCGTCGCGAACGACGGGCGCGATGAGACCGTCGTCCAGCGCCACTGCGAAACCGACGTTGATCGACGGGTTCAGCCTGATGTCGTCGCCGGCCAGAGTGGCATTCAAACGCGGATGATCGCGCAGGGCGAGGGCGACGGCGCGGACAACGGCGTGCGCTGGCGTCACCACGACGCGCTCGGCCCGCCAGCGCCGGCTGAGGTCGCGGCACAGACGCTCCACGTCCGTGACGTCGGCCTCGGTGATGAGGGTTACCTGGGCCATCTCGCGCAGGCTCTGCGTCATGCGTTCGGCGATGGCCCTGCGCATTCCACGGAAGGGGATGACCCTAGCCTGCGTCTCGCCGGTCGCCGCTGCAGGCTCGCGCCCGCCGCCGCGCTCGGCGATGGCCGCCTCGACGTCCTCCTTCACGATACGGCCGCCCGGGCCGCTGCCGCGCACCGACGACAGGTCGACTCCGTGCTGGGCCGCGAGCCTCCGCGCCAGCGGCGACGCCGGGACGAAGGCGCCGCTGCCTTGGCGAGTGGCCGTCGGCTCCGCAGGAGCCTTCGCTGCCGCCGGCGTCGTCGGAGCGCCCTGCTCGTACGCCCGTCGCACGGCGGCGTAGTCGCCCGTCAGTTCTTCGCCGGGCGCGAGGATGACGCCGATGACCGACCCGGCGGGAACGGTCGTCCCTTCGGCGACGAGATGTACGACAGTGCCCGTAGCGTCGGCCTCGATCTCCGACTCGATCTTCTCGGTGGACATCTCGAACAGGGGCTGGCCCACGGTGACGCTGGCGCCGTCGGCGGCGAGCCACCGCTCGAGCGTGCCCTCCTCCATCGTCATGCCTTGCTTGGGAAGCACCACCGGAATCGCCATGGCGGGGCCCGTCAGGCGACGGACACGACCTCCTCGACGGCGCGGACGATGTCGGCGGCGCCGGGCAGCCATGCGTCTTCCAGAGGCGGACTGAAGGGAACCGGGCTGAAGGGCGCGCCCACGCGCTTCGGAGGCGCGTCCATGTGGTCCAAGGCCTCCTCGGCCACCTGGGCCACGAT
>JBBITS010000307.1:0-259 GCA_037440665.1 Chloroflexota bacterium | reverse complement strand
CGCCGAGGCCGCCGAAGCGCACCGCCTCGTGCGCCACCACAAGCCGGTGCGTCTTGCGCACGGACGCCACAATGGCCTCGATGTCGAGCGGCTGCAACGTACGCGGGTCGATGACCTCGGCCTCGACTCCCCGCTGCGCCAGTTGCTCCGCCGCGGCCAGCGCGTCGTGGACCATTGCGCCCGTCGCGACGATGGTCACGTCCGACCCGGCGCGGCGCACTTCAGCGACGCCCAACGGCGTTTCGTACCGCTCCTCGGG
>JBBITS010000306.1:0-2417 GCA_037440665.1 Chloroflexota bacterium | reverse complement strand
CACTGCGCCGCGCGCGATGTTGAAGGCGTAGTGGGTGGCGACCAGCGCCTGCTCGCGCGAAGGCTGCCCCGACTCGCCCAGCGGCGTCGTCATGCCGCTGGTCACCTGCATGATGCCGTAGCCGCAATCGAACGACTGGAGCGCAGGCCCTACCGTCTGGAACGCGACCTCGGCGGCCGCCTGGGTCGTTACGCTCTCGATCCAACTGATGGCCTTCAGGAGCACCGGCGGTATTTCCGGCGAGGTGTTCGACCGGTTGTTGCGCGCGCCCTTCTCCAGACTCTTGAACCCGAAGAACGAGTCGTCGGGCGCGATCATGTTGTAGGCGGCCAGATCGATGGCCTTCAGGTACAGGCTGCGGTCTTCGGGGCCCTCGTAGGTTTGGGGCGGCGTGGAGTACGCGCAGCCCAACGCCCGCGGCGCGCGTGATCCGCCGGCGGCAAGCGCCAGCCCGACGGCGAGGATCAGGAGCGACGTAACCAGCGCGCGCTTCATCCGGCGCCTTCACCATTCGCTGCTGGCAGCCAGCCGATGATCTGGACGTCGCTGCTGGCTGAGACGGCGGCTCGAGTCCCGTCGGGCGCGAGCACGTAGACGCGGCTCGTCCCGGGGTCGTCGGCGCTGGAGCCGGAGAACGAGCGCACGACGAGGTACGCGCCGTCGGGCGACCACGAGAGCGGCACGTCGAAGCCGCTGTCCGCCGCCGAAAGCGCGGCCTCGGCCGTGTCGGGCGAAACGGCGACGACGGCAGAGGCTCCCGACTCCTCGAGACGTCCGAGCGTCAGCGCGCCCGTTCCGGGCTGCCACAGCGGCCCGAACTCGTCGGGCGCGGACGCGTCGCGCGAGGCGAGCGCGGCGAACTCGCCGCTGGCCTTGTCGGTGAGGCCCAGCACCTGCGTCGTAAAGCCCAGGCGGCCGGGCTCGCGCTCCTGCAGCACGAGGTAGGCGAGAGACCGGCCGTCGGGCGACAGTTGCCAGTCGCGGGCGATGTCGTCGCTCAGGCGCGCCACGTACGCGGGTTCGCCGTCCTCGAGCCGGTAAAGATCGGTGCCGTCGGGCGACACTGAGGCGTAGTACAACGTGTCGCCCGCGAATCCGATAGGGAACAGCGCAGGGACTCCAGCGGCTATGACTTCCTCGCGGCCGTCGAGGTCGACGCTGATCAGCGCGAATGCGCCCGCGCGGTTCTCGGCCGGGATCGAGCGCCGGATGACGACGGACGAGCTGTCGGGCGCCCAGACCGGCGTGATCAGCAGGTCGGCGTTGACGGCAACGAGTTGGTCGCCGGTGTCGGCCTGGATGATGCGCAGCTCGGCGGGGCTGTCGGCCGAGGGCTTGCCCTCGACGGGCGGCACGACCGTGTAGGCGATGCGCTGCCCGTCGGGCGAGAGCGCGGCGTACACGCCGAAGCCCTCGGCGTGGGCGATGGTGGCGATGGCCCGGCGATCGCCCGGGTCGGCTGCGGAGGCGACCCAGACGGTATCGGCGGTCACTCCGAACTCGGTGAAAACGAAGTGGGGCCCCGCGCCTGCGGGCGCGATCAGGGGCGCCGGGTCGTTGCTGCCGGTCAGGCTGCCGGCGCCCCACCAGGCGGCGACGCCTATGGCCGTCAGCGAGACGGCGATGAGCGCCGGCCGGGTGAACATGGCGAGCGCACGCGCGAACTTCATGGGCGCCACCTCCTGCGCACGGGAGAGCGCATCCTGCTCCCCCAACCCATCGTTCGCCGCCGGTCCCCGCCTTCGCCGGCTGGCTATGATTCGTGCCCGGCCGCAGCTCCCGCCTCAGGTTGGGGCTCGAACCAGGCCTTCTTGATGTGCCGGTAGATGTACCAGACTACACCCGCCAGGATGGCGATGGCGATGGGTATGTCCGCCGGCCGCATCCACTCGCGGAGGTCCTCCCAGTTGGCGCCGAGTTCGTAGCCTGCCCAGGCCAGCCCCAACGACCACGGGAACGCCCCCGCAAACGTGTATATCGTAAACCTCCCGACGGGCATCCCGGAGATGCCGGCCGGGACGCTGATGAACGTCCGCACCACGGGCAGCAGCCTGGAGAAGAACACCGCGAAGTTGCCCCAGCGGGCGAACCAGCGATCGGCCAGGTCCAGGTCGTGCCGGTTGATGAGGATGTATTTGCCGTATTTTTCAATGAGCGGCCGGCCGCCCCATTTGCCCGCGTAGTAGGCGACGAGGGACCCCAGCGTATTCCCCAGCGCGCCGAAGAACGCCGCCAGGAAGAGCCACTCGACGCCCAGCCCGCGGTCCTTGATCAGGTTCCATCCCGCCAGCGGCATGATGAGCTCGCTGGGAAGCGGGATGGCCGCGCTTTCGATGGCCATCAAGAACACGACGCCTGGCCAGCTTATTACGTCGTACGTGTTCTCGATGAAAGCGAGGAGCGCCTGTTCGATCTCG
>JBBITS010000305.1:0-2427 GCA_037440665.1 Chloroflexota bacterium | reverse complement strand
GGAAACCGCAGGGACTGCCCGCCGGAATTTACAGCAGTCTAGAGACGCGACCCCCTGAACGCCCTCCAGGTACATGGCGATGTACTTCGTCTGCGGGTCGCTCTCTAGGTGCTCGAGGTAGTCGGTGCAGTCGAGGACGTAGCCGTTGCCGTAGGAAATGACCTTGCTCATGCGCAGGCCCGCGTCAGCGGCCACGCGGGCGAACTCCCCGCCCAGAGCGCCGCTCTGCGAGATCATCGCCACCGGCCCGCTCTCCACCGGCAGCTTCCCCCACGGAGACAGCCGCCCTTCGGGCGAGTAGATGCCCATGCAGTTCGGACCGACGATGTTCAACCGGCCGCGGCGCGCGACCTCGCGCAGGCGTTCCGCGAGCTGAGCTCCCTGCTCTTCGCCGGTCTCCAGAAAGCCCGCCGTGAACATGTGGATATTACGGGCGCCCTTGCGTATGCACTCCTCCAGCGCCTGCTCGGCGCGGCCCGCCGACACGGCGACGATGACCAGGTCCGGAACCTCGGGCACGTCGGCCAGCGAGGCGTAGCACCTCAGACCCATGATCTCCTCGGCAGTCGGGTTGATGGGATAGATCACGCCCTCGTAGCCCATCTCCTTCATGCCGCCGATGAACATGTTGCCGCCGCCGCGTTCTTTGGTCGAAGCGCCGAGAACGGCCACCGAACGTGGTTTGAACGCAACGTCGAATCCGGGATCCCAGGCCATCTCTCTCCTCTTCCCTCCTGCCAACCGCCACGGGCGCGAGCGCGCGACAGTCCGCCGCCCCTGACGACAGCGCCAGGGGGCGGGCTTCCAAGGCTCGCGCTTCTCTCAGGATCCCGCTACACGGCGCTTATGGCCAGTCCAATATGGCTCCCGAAGCTGGCGCTTCAGGACCTTGCCGCTGGGATTTCGCGGCAGGGCGTCGATGAAGTCCACCGAACGCGGGCGTTCGAAGCCGCCCAGCCGCCCCCGGCAGAAATCGAGGATCTCCTCCTCCGTGGCCGTCTGTCCCTCGCGCAACACGACGATAGCTTTGACCGTCTCGCCCCACTGGTCGTGGGGCACGCCGATGACCGCCGCGTCGGCGACGGCCGGGTGCTGGAACAGCACATCTTCGACTATCCGCGGATAGACGTTCTCGCCGCCGGACACGATCATGTCCTTCACGCGGTCCTGGATGTACACATAGCCCTCGGCGTCCATCGATCCTGCGTCGCCGGTGTGCATCCAGCCGCCCTTCAGGGCCTCGGACGTAGCCTCGGGCAGGTTCCAGTACCCGCGCATGAGCTGTGGTCCCCGCGCGACGATCTCGCCGATGCCGCCGGCGGGCACGTCCTCGTCGTTCTCGTCAACCACGCGCAGATCCGTGCCGCAGACGGCCCGCCCGGCAGACAGCACCAGTTCGGGCTTTTCGGTCAGCGCCCGCCTGTGGTCGGCGGAAGTCAGGAAGGTCAGCACGGCCGTCGTCTCCGTCATGCCATACGCCTGCGCGAAGTCGCACTTGAACACCTGCATCGCGCGGCGCAGCGTCTGCTCGGCTATGGGCGACGCGCCGTAGACGATCATGCGCAGCGCGAGCGGGATGCCGTCGAGCACGGCTCGAACGTAGTCGCGTTCTGCAACGTCGGGAACCATCACCAGGCACGCCTGGATCATCGCCGGCACCAGCAGCGACAGGCCGATGTTCTCCTGACTCAGCGCACGGACGACCTCGAACGGGTTGAAGTCCTCCTGGATGTACAGGCAGCCGCCGCGATAGACGCAGCTAAGCGTGGCGGCGACGGCCGCAGCGTGGTACATCGGCGCGACGATCAGGAAGCGCTCTCCCGGCGAGGTTTCCAGCGCCATCGTGATCTGCTCGATGTTTGAGGTTAGCGCGCCGTGGGTGACGATGGCGCCCTTGGGGTGGCCTGTAGTCCCGCTCGTGTACATCTGGTACACGTCGTGGTCATCGGTGATGTCACGGGCCGGAGGCGTCGCCGCCCGTCCGGCGACCCAGGGCGCGAAGTCGTCCCAGCCCTCCTGCCCCGCGGCGCCCAGGACGACGAAGCGGTCCACGGTCTTCAGCTCGCCGCGCACGCTATCTACGGCGTTCACGTACTCGTCGGCCGCGATGACCATCTTCGCTCCGGCGTCGTTGATGATGTACGCCCACTCCGCCGGCGCCAGGCGATAGTTCAGCGGCACCGGCACGGCGCCCGACTTCGCCCCGGCGAAGTAGATGAGCGCGTACTCGATGCAGTTCTTGGCGAGCACGGCCACCCGGTCGCCAACCTGGAGGCCGGAGCCGACGAACGCGCTCGCCAAGCGGTCGACCTCGGCCACGGCCTCGGCGTAGCTCAGTCTCCGGTCGCCCTGGATGGCGAAGTCCTTGTCCGCGCGCTCGCGGGCGTGGAAATCGAGGAGGTCGTGAAGCCGCATCTCAGTTCTCCC
>JBBITS010000304.1:0-2439 GCA_037440665.1 Chloroflexota bacterium | reverse complement strand
TTCGACAACAGCGCGATCGAGGTGCCCGACCCGGACGGCGACTTCTACGCGCTCAAGGACGTGCCGCACGGTCAGGTCCGCCAGCGCTGGTACTACTCGAAGGTCACGGCGAAATGGCGCCGCGCCTACGTCTACACACCGCCCGACTACGACACCAACACCACCGCGAAGTACCCGGTGCTGTACCTGCTCCACGGCTGGGGAGAGAACGAGCAGGGCTGGCACGTCCAGGGCCACGTCGATCTGATCATGGACAACTTGATCGCGGCGAACCGTGCGAAGCCGATGATCATCGTGATGGACAACCTCAACGCCGTGAAGCCTGGTGAGAGTGCGGCGCTCTACGCCGCTCGCGGCGTGATCACCCAGGCCGTGCCGGAGCCGCCACCGGCCCCGGGGGCGCCGCCGCCGGTCCGCCGGCCGCCCACGCTCAACCCGGCGTTCACCGAGATGATGCTGACCGACCTGATCCCGATGGTGGAGCACACCTTCAGGGTCGCACCGGGGCGCGAGAACCGCGCGATGGCCGGACTCTCGATGGGGGGCATGCAGGCGTTCACGACCGCTCTGGCGAACCTGGACAAGTTCGCCTACCTCGGCGGGTTCAGCGGCAGCAGCGGCGGCCGCGGCGGGTTCGACCCGAAGACGTCCAACGGCGGCGTGTTCGCCGACGCGGCGGCGTTCAACAAGAAGGTAAAGGTGCTCTTTCTCGGGATCGGCAGCGAGGAAGGGCCCGGCACGAAGACGTTCAGCGAGCAGCTCACCCAGGCAGGCATCAACAACATCTACTTCGAGTCGCCCGGAACGGCCCACGAGTGGCTGACGTGGCGGCGCTGCCTGAGGGAGTTCGCTCCGCGTCTGTTTCGCTGACCGGCGTCTGCGCCGGAGTCGCCAGCCGCCTCCTGGGAGGATGCTGCGATGATGAGGACATGCCTGCCGCTCACGGTACTCCTGGCCGCGCTGTTCACGCCAACCGCCGCCTTCGCCCCCGACGGCTTCCTTCACGCTGACGGCACGCGCATCGTCGACGGCCAGGGGCGGGAGGTGCTGCTTCGCGGGATGGGCCTCGGCGGATGGATGCTCCAGGAAGGCTACATGCTGGGCATCAAGGGGGAAGGCACCCAGCACTCGATCAGGGCGCGGATCCTGGACCTCGTCGGGAAAGAGGACACCGAGCGGTTCTACGCGCTCTGGCGGCAGAACCACATGACGAGGGCCGACGTGGATCGCCTGGCGGCGTCGGGCTTCAACAGCATCCGCCTGCCGATGCACTACAACCTGTTCACGCTTCCGATCGAAGAAGAGCCGGTCGAGGGACGGGACACGTGGTTGACCGCGGGCTTCGAGATGACCGACAACCTGCTCGCGTGGTGTCGCGCGAACCGCATGTACCTGATTCTCGACCTGCACGCAGCGCCCGGCGGCCAGGGCAAGGACGCCAACATCTCCGACTACGATGAGTCCAAGCCATCGCTATGGGAGAGCGACGAGAACCGCCGCAAGCGCAACCTCGTGATCATCGGCGCCTTCCTGCTGGAGCGGACGGCGGCCGTGGCCGGGCGCAAGCTGGCGGAGCGGTATGCGAACGACCCGTGGATTGGCGGCTACGACATCCTCAACGAGCCGAACTGGACGTTCGAGGGCAAGGACAAGAACGGGCGCGAGGACGTGTCCAACCAGCCCATCTGGGATTTGTACAAGGCGATCACCAGGGCCATCCGCGAGGTGGACTCGAAGCACATCATCATCGTCGAGGGGAACGGCTGGGGCAACAACTACAGCGGGTTTCCTGGGCCGTGGGATCCCAACCTCGTGATGAGTTTCCACAAGTACTGGAACCCGAACACCGAGGAAGCCATCTCACGCTTCCTGATCCTGCGGGAAAAGTACCGCGTTCCCATCTGGCTCGGGGAGAGCGGCGAGAACACGAACGAGTGGTTCCGCGAGTGCGTCGCGCTGGTCGAGAAGCACGGAATCGGTTGGGCCTGGTGGCCCTACAAGAAGCTGAGCAACCCGCACTGCATCCAGACGGTGACGCCGCCGGACGATTTCAAGAGGATCGTGGACTATTGGAACGGAGCAGGCGAGCGGCCGTCGGCCGAAGCCGCCCGCCGAGGCCTCTTCGAGCTGGTCGAGAACCTGAACATCGACAAGTGCCGCTTCAACGCCGACGTGGTGCAGGCGTTGATCCCGGCGCCCCCCGTCACCTGATCGGAATCTCGAACGGGCCGACCGGCAGTCCGCTGGCATCCGACAGGTTGCAGCGCGGGCTCGGTCCCCAGCAGAACCTGACGCGCGCCGGCGGCCCGGCCGGAAACGCGGCGACCGGCAACACGACGCGCCTCCCATCCGTCCGGCCCGCGACGAACCGGCACGAGTCCGGGCCGGCGCCGCACAGCTCGAATCCGATCGCCAGCTCCGAGCTGTAGCTCACGAGGC
>JBBITS010000303.1:0-2442 GCA_037440665.1 Chloroflexota bacterium | reverse complement strand
TCGCGTGTCTGGAGCGTCTCGGCCACCTCGGCCACGAGACGTGGTTCGCTCTCGGCGACCGCGATCTCGCGACCCACGCCCACCGCACGGCGCTGCTTCGCGAGGGCCGTTCGCTCAGCGAGGCGACGGCGTCCATCGCGAAAGCGTTCGGCGTGCGCTGCCGTGTGCTGCCCGTCACCGATGACGACCTGCGAACTATGGTGGATACCGGCGTCGGGCGGCTGCCGTTTCAGGAGTACTTCGTGAAGCGTCACTGGCAGGACGAGCCTCGCGCCGTGCTGTTCGAGGGCGCGGAGACGGCCGAGCCCGCACCCGGCGTCCTCGACGCGCTGGCCGGCGCCGAGGCCGTGATGATCGCGCCCAGCAACCCGCTGGTCAGCATCGGGCCCATCCTCGCCGTGCCCGGCGTCCGCGAGGCCCTGCGCGAGACGCGCGCGACGGTCGTCGCCGTCAGCCCCATTGTCGGCGGTAAGACGCTGAAGGGACCGGCGGACCGCATGCTGCGCGCTCTGGGCCACGAGGCGTCGCCTGTGGGCGTCGCGCGCCTGTACGCCGGCTTCCTCGACGCGCTGGTGATGGACACGCAGGACGCCGCCCTGGCGCCGGAAGTCGAGGCGGCGGGCGTGCGAGTGGTGGTGGCCCCGACGATCATGAGCGGAGCGGCAGAGAAGCGGGAGCTGGCGCGGGTGACGCTGAGCGCGGCGGGGCTGGCGCCATGAAGTGGGCTCTTATTCCCATGAAGAGCCAGGCGGCGGCCAAAGAACGCTTGGGGGGCGCTCTGCCCGAGCGCGACCGCGAACGGCTGGTCATCGCCATGCTTCGCGACGTCATCGGCGCGGCTGTGCAGGTCGTCGACGGCGTCGCCGTCGTCAGCCGTGACTCCGGGGTGCTGTGGGAGGCCCGCGAGGCCGGCGCCACGCCGCTGGTCGAGCCGGGGACGGTCCGCGGGCTGAACGCCGCACTGTCGTTCGCGGCGGGCTATCTCGCGCGGCGACGCGAGTGCCGCACCCTGCTCGTCGTCCCGGGCGACATCCCTCTGGCGAGGGCGTACGACCTTCGCGGCGTGCTCGACGCGCTGACGGGCGAGCCGTGCGTGGCGGCGGTGCGCGCCCACGACGGCGGCACCAACGCGCTGGCGCTGCGCCCGCCGGACGCGCTGGCGTTCCGGTTTGGCGGCTCCAGCTTCAACGCGCACATGGTGGCCGCCGAAGAGGTCGGCGTGCGGTTCGTGCCTTTGCAGAACGACCGTATCGCTTTCGACATCGACCGTCCCGGCGACCTGATGGCACTGGTGTCGAAGTCGCCCGGACCCACAACGGCGGCGCTGCTGCGCGCCATACTTCCAGCGAGCGCCTGATGGACGCGCTCGAAGCCATCCGCACACGACGGTCGATCCGCGCCTTCACGTCTGAGGCTGTGCCCGACGGTGTGGTCGAGGAGGTGGTAGCGCTGGCCTGCGCGGCGCCAGCGCCGCACCATACGCAGCCGTGGCGCTTCGTTCTGCTCTCGCCGGAGGCGCGGGCGAGGCTGATCGACGCCATGGGCGCGGCGTGGCGTGCTGACCTCGAACGCGACGGCGTCAAAGAGGACAAGATTCAACGTCTGCTGGCGCGCTCCCGCGAGCAGATAGCGTCGGCTCCGGCGCTGCTGCTGGGCGGCATCGTCGGCGAGGGGCTGCGCTCGTGGCCCGACGAGCGGCGCAGGCGGGCCGAGTGGGCTCTGGCGCAGCACAGCTTCGGCGCGGCGCTGCAGAACCTGATGCTCGCCGCACACGCAAAGAGGCTGGCCTCGTTCTGGATCTCAGCGCCGTCGTTCTGTCCGGACGAGGTCAGTGCCGCGCTGGGCCTGCCCGGCGGGTTCGTCGCGCAGGCGTTGGTGGCGCTGGGCTACCCCGATCGGTCGTACGGGCCGCGCCCGCGCGGGCCAATCGACCTCTCCCGGTTTCTGTCGTCTCGTTAGACCGCCTGGCGCGGCACGTTGCCCCCGACCTCCTGGCATGGGCTATGCTGGACTCCTAACGAAGGAGGTCGCCATGCCCGAGGCCACGCCTCGCGTCAAGGGCCGCGTAGTCGCCGTCTGCAGGAGCGACAGCGGCAACGTGCCGAAGTATCCGCAGGAATCCATCGTCATCGGCCAGTTCGGGGTCGAAGGCGATTACCACGCGGGTGCCACGCGAACGAAGAAGACGGGCGAGGTCGTGCCCAACAACCGGCAGGTTACGCTGGTGGCGAGAGAGGCCATCGAGGCGCTTCGCCAGGAACTAGGCTGCTCCATCCCTGTCGGAGGTTTCGGCGAGAACATCCTCGTCGAGGGTCTCGGCGACCTCTCGCAACTCGCCGAAGGCGACGTCGTCGAACTTGGCGACGGCGCGCGACTGGAGATAACCGGCCAGAACAACCCCTGTACGAACCTGCAGGTGTGGCATCCGGACATGGTGAAGGC
>JBBITS010000302.1:0-2452 GCA_037440665.1 Chloroflexota bacterium | reverse complement strand
AGGGGCGGAGCCCCTTTGCCGGGGGTCTGGGGGTGTCCCCCAGATTCAAACCACCTGCTGGGCGGGTGGGCGGGCAAGAAGAACCCTTCTTCTACACGGTTTTTCAGCACCCTGTTAGACCCTTGGGCCCTGCCTGCGGCGGATCCTCAGGATGACATCATCACTGTGGGCTCTTGGCGCCGAGTGGGCGATCGTTAGCGCGCCGAGGCCTCGGCGCTCACGTCGTCGCCGTAGGTCGCCGCCTTCTCGCTCTTCCCCCGGTGGTGTTCGACCGCGTAGCGCAGGTCGGCGACGAAGTCGTCGACCACCAGCCGGTGGCGCGGGCTGGCCATCAGGTGCAGCGCGGGCGGGTGATCCTGGCGGTCGAAGTGCCAGCCGCTCTCGTTGAGGACGTCGCCGACGGCGAAGACGTCGTGCTCGTGCGAGCCCACGGCCAACACCGTCATGTCGGGCTTGCCCCAGACATGGACGCCATCGATGGTCTCGATACCAGCGATCAGACGCTCGGCGGCCTCCTTCGTCTCGCGGGCCAGGCGCAGGTAGCCTTCCTCGCCGAGGTAGTGCAGCACCGCCCAGGCCGCGCCGATGGGCGCCGCCGGCTTCGTCCCCTGGAACGCCTGCGTCCCGTAAATCCCGCCCGGCCAGTCATCGAACATGAACACCTGGTGCCGCAGGTTCGTCTTCGGACGGTGCAAAATCACCGACGCGCCCTTGATAGCGTAGCCATACTTGTGCAGGTCGGCCGAAATGGAGCTGACGCCCGGCACGCGGAAGTCCCACGGCGGGATGTCGTAGCCCAGACGCTCGAGGAACGGCAGCATGAATCCGCCCAGGCAGGCGTCGACGTGGAACGGCACGCCGCGCTCCGCCGCCATCGCCGCCATCTCCGGGATAGGGTCGATCATGCCGAAGGGGTAAGCCGGGGCGGAACCCACGACCAGCACCGTGTCGTCCGTTATCTTCCCCTCGAGACCCGAGGCGTACGTGCGCAGGTCCTCGCCCAGATCGAGATGCGTGTATTCGAGGTCCAGCAGGTGCGCGGCCTTGATGAACGCCGGGTGCGCCGTGCGCGGGATGACGATGCGCCCGTGACGGATGCCCTTCTCCTCGCGCATGCGGTCGCGCGCGGTCTTCACGGCCATGAAGATCGACTCGGTGCCGCCGGAGGTCATCGCCCCGCCCACGTCGTCGCCGCCGTTGAGCAGCCCGGCTGCGATGGCGACGACGTCGCGCTGCATCTCCTTGAGGCTGGGGAAGACGAAGGGGTTGAGGGCGTTTTCGAGGAGGACGTGGCCGCCGGCGGCCTGGAGCACCGCGTCGACCTCGGGCCCGGCGTTATAGATGAGGCCCCAGGTGCGGGCGTTGTGGTAGTCGGCGTCGTTTACCTGCAGGGCGCGCAGTTGCGCCATGACGTCGTCGAGGGACGATCCGTGCCTGGGTAGCGTCCTCATGCTGCCTCCCGTGGGGATGTGCCTGACGGCGGGTGGCCAGAGTATAGCAGGGGGGCGCTCGTGAAGACTGCCCCAAACGGTGCACGGCCTAGCGGCGGAGAAACACGTTCGCGGCGTGGAACACGAGAAACTCGGGTGCCGGGACGAACCGGCTAGGCAGCCTTATCTGGTTGCCGTGAGCATCGGCAAACGCCACACGGACCAGTGGAACGGACGCCGACCGCAGCACTCGCGGCGAAACTCTGACTTCGTATGCCGGGGTGACCGTCATTAGGCCCCGATCGAACGCCCGGTCGTGCAGCGCGCAGAGGCAGAGCCCGTTGCGGGGGTTGGTCCGGTCTTTCGGGGAGACGCTCCACGGAACGATGTGGCTGGCGACCAGAAGCTGATCGATTCGCACGTGGCACACGCAGCAGGCGTACTCGTAGCTGGATAGGACAGCGGAACGGAAGAAGCCCTGCGCAAGGCGAACCTTGCGTTGGGCGCGGGTCTCTGTTTCGCCTTCAGGCTGGACCCACTGCTGCTCAAGCACACCTGAGCGCTCCGCCAGATGCGCGCTTTCCAGCGAGAACTTCTCCCAGTCAGCGTGCATGCTCTCCCAGACGTCCTTGTCCAGACGGCTGACGTTGCGCATGCCGCGAATGCCGCGCCGCTGGAGCTGCGGATCGAGAGAAGCAAGATTGGTCAGTTTCATAGCGACTGAGTTAGGCGTCCGCCCGAGGGCGCCGGCCAGCTCAACCACTTCTCTGGTCCGGCTGTGCATCCTGCCGAACGGCAGCGAGCAGTAGAGCCTGAGCGCAAGGATGGTCTCATCCCGCATCCACGGCTTGACTTCGCGCCTGCGCTCTTCCTGCGCAGCCACTACGCCCTCCCCCCTAATAGGGTGCCGAAAAACCGTTGAGACCACGGTCTCTCTTGCCCACCCGCCCGCCCGCGGAGGTGGTTCTGAATCTGGGGGACACCCCCAGACCCCCGGCAAAGGGGCTCCGCCCCTCTGCACT
>JBBITS010000301.1:0-2455 GCA_037440665.1 Chloroflexota bacterium | reverse complement strand
GACCATGCGTGTCTCGCTGAAGTGGCTGGCCGATTACGTTGACCTCCACCTGCCGGCGGAGGAAATCGCCCACCGCCTGACGATGGCGGGCCTCGAGGTCGAAGGCATCGAGCGCACGGGCGCGTCGTGGGACAACGTCTTCGTCGGCCTGGTGACGGCCGTCGAGCCGCACCCCAACGCCGATCGCCTGCGTCTGGCGACGGTCGAGCTGGGCGGCGAGCGGCACACCGTCGTCTGCGGCGCCCCGAACGTCGCCGAGGGTCAGAAGATCGCCTTCGCGAAGGTCGGCGCGCGCCTCATCGACGGGCACAGCGGCGAGCCTACGGTGCTGAAGGCCGCGAAGATCCGCGGCGTCGAATCGGCGGGGATGGTCTGCTCGGAGAAGGAGCTGGGGCTCTCGGACGAGCACACGGGAATCCTGGAGCTGCCGCCTGACGCGCCCTTGGGAGCGCCTCTGGCGGACTACCTGGGCGACGCCATCCTTCACGTTGACCTGAGGCCCAACCGCTCCGACGGGCTGTCGATGCTCGGCATCGCCCGCGAGGTCGCCGCCCTCACGGGCGCTACGGTCCGCGAGCCTGAGACGACGTACGAGGAGGTAGCGAAGCCCATCGCCGGGCGGGCGACCGTAGAGATCGAGAACCCGTCGCTGTGCGGGCGCTACGTCGCCACGCTCATCGAGGGCGTGAAGATCGGGCCCTCGCCCACGTGGATGCAGGAGCGCCTGATCGCGGGCGGGATGCGTCCCATCAACAACGTCGTGGACGTGACCAACTACGTGATGCTGGAGCTGGGCCAGCCGCTGCACGCTTTCGACTACGAGACGCTCGGCGGCCACCGGATCATCGTCCGGTCCGCCCGCGAGGGCGAGCGCATGACGACCCTGGACGGCGCCGAGCACGCGTTCACTCCCGACCGTCTGCTCATCACCGACGCCGACGGCCCTGTGGCCGTCGCCGGCGTCATGGGCGGCCTCCACACCGAGGTCACGGCAAAGACGCGGAACATTCTGCTGGAATCTGCCAACTTCAGCCAGGTGAGCATCCGGCGGACGGCCGCCGCGCTGCGGGCGCAGAGCGAGGCGTCGAAGCGGTTCGCCTGGGGCCTGCCACCGGAGCTGGCGATGATCGCCTCGCGGCGCGCCACGAAGCTGCTCGTCGAGCTGTGCGGCGGCAGGGCGGCCGTCGGCGTCATCGACGTCTACCCGAAGAAGGAGAAGGACGTCCGCATCGAGGTCACGCGCAAGCGCCTCCACCAGGTGCTCGGCATCGACCTGCCGACCTCGAAGGTGCGGGAGACGCTGACCTCGTTGGGATTCTCGGCCCGCTGGGCACCGCCCGACCGCTACGTCGTCCGCGTCCCCTACTGGCGCCGCGACGTGCGCATCCCCGACGACGTCGCCGAGGAGGTCGCCCGTATCATCGGCTACGACCAGATACCCACCGAACCGATTGCTGGCAGCGTCCCCGGGCGGATCGAGCAGCCCCTGCGTGAACTGCGGACGCGCGCGCAGGACCTGCTGGCCGCCGCGGGCATGCAGGAGATCATCACGTATCCACTCACCGGCATCGATGTCCTCGAGCGCGTCGCGCCGCCTGAGGGGCTGCGCGCGCGGGCGCCGCTATCCGTCGTCAACCCGCTGAGCGCGGGCGGCGAATGCCTGAGGACAAGCCTCCGCGCATCGGCGCTGCAGGCGGCGGCCGCCAACCAGCGCGTGGACGAAGCGCTCATCGCCCTGTTCGAGACCGCGCACGTCTATCTGCCCCGCGACGGCGGGCAGCCGCAGGAGTTGGAGATGGTGACAGGCGTTGTCACGGGCAAACGCCTCGACCGCTGGGGCAGGCCTTCGGCCAAGCAGGTAGACTTCTTCGACGCCAAAGCCTACGTCCAAGCGCTCTTCGACGGCCTGCAAGTATCCGTCGAGTACGCCGCTGCCGAGGAGTACGGCCTTACGCCGGGGCGCGCCGCGGAGTTGCGCGCCGGAGGCCGTCGCATCGGTATCCTCGGCCAGGCGCACCCGCGCACTACCGCCATCTTTGACCTTCGGGGCGACGTGTACCTGTTCGAGGTGGTCTTGGACGAGTTGCTGCCTCTGCTCCCTGGCGCCGTCCACTTCGCCGCCATCCCGCGCTTCCCTCCGGTGGAGGAGGACCTCGCGGTGGTCGTCGACGAAGGCGCCACCGCGGCGCAAGTAGCAGCGGTCGTCACGTCGCACCCGCTGGTGGCCTCGGTGCAGGTGTTCGACGAGTACCGGGGCACGCCCGTGCCGCCCGGACGCAAGTCGCTGGCCTTCGCCGTGGTCTACCAGGCGCTGGACCGCACGCTCTCGGACGACGAGGTCGCCCGCGCGCGGTCGAAGATCGTAGAGCGTCTGCGCCGCGAGCTGAACGCCGATCTGCGCGGTTAGAGGCTCGCCCGGCTTGATTACCCGGGGAACCACAGCATAGATGTCACC
>JBBITS010000300.1:0-2461 GCA_037440665.1 Chloroflexota bacterium | reverse complement strand
CATCGGCCTGGCGCTGGACGCGCGCGGGCTCGTGAACATCCAGTACGTCATCTATCCCGACGAGTCGGGACGCTCCGAGGTCTACGTGCTGGAGGTGAACCCGCGCGCCAGCCGCACGGTTCCCTTCCTCTCCAAGGTGACAGGCGTGCCGATGGTGAGGCTGGCAGTCAACATCATGCTCGGCCGGACGCTGGAGGAGCAGGGCTTCTCCGGCGGGCTGTGGCCGGAGCAAGACCTGGTGGCGGTGAAGGCGCCGGTCTTTTCCATGTCCAAGCTCACCGGGGTTGACACCTACCTCGGCCCGGAAATGAAGTCCACCGGCGAGGTGATGGGCGTCGACAAGGCGTTCGAGGCGGCGCTGGCCAAAGCGCTGATGTCGTCGGACCTGGCGCTGCCGCAGGGCGGCGGCGTGCTGCTGAGCATCGCCGACCGTCAGAAGCCCGAAGCTCTGACCATCATCCGCGAGCTGGCGGGCAGCGGCTTCAGCCTGTATGCCACCGAGGGCACTGCGGAAATGATCCGCGCGCTGGGCGTGCCAGTGAGCATGGTGACCAAGCGGCTGTCAGAGGGCCACCCGAACGTGCTGGACGTCATCCACGACGGCTCGGTGGCCTGCGTGATCAACACCCCAGAGGGCCGGCAGACGGCGACGATGCGGGATGGGTTCCACATCCGCCGCGCGGCCGCTGAGCGGCGGATCCCCTGTTTCACGTCTATCGACACCGCGCGCGCCGCGGTGCAGGCGTTCCTGCTGGGCGAGCAGAGGTACGGCGTCGGGCCTCTGCGCGAGTACCTCACGGGCCGCCGTGATTAGACTGCACCGGCGCACGACCTGCAAACCGAAGGGAGAGGCCTCCGGGCCGTCGCGATAGCATGCACGCCGGCTTCGCGCGGGTAACGGAAACCGAGGGCCTGTACGGCGAGGCGTGGATCACGTGGTTCTCGCTCCCTCCGGCGCAGCGCGGCGCATCGCCCGGCCAGTTCGTGATGGTCCGCTGCGCCGACGTCTCGGCGCAGGCGCTCGACCTCAACCCTCAGGGACCGTTCACCGGCTCGGACCTCGCCTTCGACCCTCTGCTGCCACGCCCGTTCAGCTTCCACCGCGTGCGCCAGGGATCTGATGGCCCGGAATTCGCCATCCTCTACGACATCGTGGGTAGGGGAACCGAGTGGCTGTCTCGCCGGAAGCCCGGCGACCAGGTGTACCTGTGGGGCCCGCTGGGCCGGGGCTACGCCGTCGGACGTACGTCCCAGAACCTGCTGCTGGTGGCGGGAGGGATCGGCGTCGCCCCGCTGGTGTGGCTGGCCGACGAGGCCGTCGCTCGAGGCAGGAGCGTGACGCTGGTCGCGGGCGCCCGTTCGGCGGCGCAGGTCTTCCCGCCAGCACTGCTGCCGCCCGAGGTCGAGGTGGTGGTCGTCACCGAGGACGGCTCGGCAGGCCGGAAGGGGCTCGCCACCGACGCCTTCGCAGAGCTTCTGGAATGGAGCGATCAGGTCTTCGCCTGCGGCCCGAACGCGATGTTCGAGGCGATGGCACGGGTCGCGCGCGCGGCAAACGTCCGCCGTTCGGTGCAGGTCCTGCTGGAAGAGCGCATGGGCTGCGGCACGGGCATCTGCTACGGCTGCGCGGTCAAGACGCGCAAGGGCATGCGCCTGGTGTGCAAGGACGGCCCGCGCTTCGACATCCGGGACGTCTGGTGATTCGCCTGACGCCGATCTCCGGCAAATGAGCCTGTTGATCGCCGCGCCGTAGCGATAGGCTGGTTGTGTGAACCAGCAAGGCTTTTCTCTGACCAGCCCGGCCGTTCTCCTTGCCTTCGCCCTGTCCATGGCGGTTGTCGCCGGCATGGGCGCGATGATGGTCTGGATGATGATCGTCCACGGCGCCGGGATGGGCATGCACAGCGGCCGTGACACGTCCGGCGAGCCGGCGGTGACGGCGGCTCCCGGCGAAACCGTCGCCGTGCGGATAGAAGACTTCGTCTTCGAGCCGGGCAATCTCGTGGTGCAGCCGGGTGCGACGGTTACGTGGACCAACTACGACGGGGCGCCCCACGACGCCACGGCGGACGACGGGTCGTGGAAGTCGAAGCTGTTGAATGAGGGCGAGTCGGACTCGCGGACGTTCGACGAGGAGGGGACGTACCGGTACTACTGCTCGATTCACCCGTCGATGAAGGCGCGGGTCACGGTGCAGGCGGAGTGACGCGCGGCCACCGAGCGAAGGTCACCTTGAAAAGGTGGCCTTCAGGCGGGGAGATGATGAAGGCGCGTGTCACCGTGCAGGCGCTGTGATGCCCTGTCGCCAACGATCCATGAAGGTCACGCTTCAGCGTGACCGTGCTGCGCCGGGCCAAGGATGTCGGCCACCCTGAAGGGCGGCCTTCAGGCAAGAAAGGCTGCCCTGGCTGCTTGACATCTATCGCACTTCGATCAGCACTCCGTAGCTCACGTCGTTGCC
>JBBITS010000299.1:0-2468 GCA_037440665.1 Chloroflexota bacterium | reverse complement strand
ATCGCCTCCCGCGCGGAGGAAGCGCAGAGTTTGCGCGTCAAGGAGGGCCAGCTCGCCTATCCGCTCAAGCCGCTGCAGGTGGAGCCGCCCGCGGCGCCGCTCAACATCGTCTGGCTGGTGGCCGAATCGCTGCGCTTCGACATGCTCGACCCGAAGATCATGCCGCGCCTGTGGGCCTTCTCCAACGATGCCCTGCGCCTGGAGAAGCACTATAGCGGCGGCAACCTGACGCAGATGGGCGTCTTCTCCATGTTCTACGGCCTCTACGGCAGCAACTGGTTCCCGATGCGCGCGGCGCAGCGCGCGCCGGTGCTGATGGACGTGTTGCAGCAGCAGAACTACCAGTTCGCCCTGCACACCAGCCAGCGCTTCACCTACCCGGCCTTCGACAAGACGATCTTCGTGAACATGCGGCCGGAGGACATGCATCCCCTCGAGGGCGGCGCCCCGCCCTGGCAGCGCGACGCGCAGAACATCGACGAGCTGCTCGGCTTTATCGACAGGCGCGACCCGTCGCGCCCGTTCATGGGCTACATGTTCTTCGAGTCCACCCATGCCCCCTACGACTTTCCGCAGGAAGCGTCCATCGCCAGGCCCTATCTGGAGAATTTCAATTACCTGACGGCCGATTTCTCCACGCAGACGCCGCAGATCAAGAACCGCTACATCAACGCCGCGCACCACGTCGACGCGCAGATCGGGCGCGTCATCGACCATCTCAAGGCGAAGGGCCTGCTCGACAAGACCGTGGTCATCGTTCTCGGCGACCACGGCGAGGAGTTCATGGAGCGCGGCCGCTGGGGCCACAGCGCCGAGTTCAACCGCTTCCAGACCGGCACGCCGGCCGTCATCCGCGTGCCCGGCCAGGCGCCGCGCGTGGTCACCGGCATCACCAGCCACCTCGACATCCCGGCGACGCTGATGCCCCTGCTCGGCGTGAAAAATCCGCCCGGCGATTACTCGCACGGCTACGACCTGCTGGCGCGCGATTACCACCGCGACTATGCGGTCGCCGCCGACTGGAACCGCGTCGCCTACCTCGGCAACGACTTCAAAGTGAGCTTCCCGGTGAATGCCCTCGGCGCCATCCGCAACGAGGTCACCGACGGCGAGGACCGGCCGCTGGCCGATTCGTCGGGCGTGATCCGGGCGATCCGCACCGCCATGCTGGAAATCATGGGCAACCTGTCCCGCTTCAGCCGCGCCCCGTCCTGACCGCCGCGGTGGTAGTCTTGCCGCTGGCAAAGGGGAGCAGAACGGCAATGCGACTGCTGGTGGTGGAGGACAACCGGGACATCCTGGCCAACCTGGCCGACTATCTCGCCCTCAAGGGCTATGAAGTGGACTGCGCCCAGGACGGCCTCACCGGCCTGCACCTGGCGGCGACGAACCATTACGACCTGATCGTCCTCGACGTCATGCTGCCGGGCATGGACGGCTATGCCCTGTGCCAGCGCCTGCGCGAAGGCGAGCGGCGCGACACGCCGGTGATCATGCTCACCGCGCGCGACGCCCTCGAGGACCGCCTGCAGGGCTTCCGCACCGGGGCCGACGACTACGTCACCAAGCCCTTCGCGCTGCCCGAACTGGCCGCGCGCATCGAGGCGGTGCTCAAGCGCACACGCGCCGGCGGCCGGCGCCGGTTGCAGGTCGCCGACCTCAGCTACGACCTCGACACGCTCGAAGTCGTCCGTGCCGGA
Organism: Chloroflexota bacterium; assembly: GCA_037440665.1. Lineage (GTDB taxonomy): Bacteria > Chloroflexota > Dehalococcoidia > DSTF01 > JACRBR01 > DATLZC01. The sequence goes on along the minus strand of JBBITS010000299.1, from coordinate 768 downwards.
CAGCCGCTGAAGATCGGGCCGATCGGCCTCAAGCTGCTCGCCGTGCTGATGCAGAAGAGCCCGGCAGTGGCGACGCGCGAGGCGCTCGAGGCGGCGCTGTGGGGCGACGCGCCGCCCGACAGCGACAGCCTGCGCAGCCACATCCATACCCTGCGCCAGCAGATCGACAAACCCTTCCCGAAGCCGCTGCTGCACACCGTGCACGGCGTCGGCTTCCGCCTCGCCGAACAAAACCTGGACGAGTAATGGCCGAGAAGAGCCTCGCACGGCGCATTGTCACCGCTTTCGTCCTGATGACGCTGGTGGTGGCCGGCGTCTTCTCCCTCAGCGTCCTGATGGCGATGAGTTACGTCGAGGAGCAGTACGCCACCTACTCGATGAACAAGCAGCTCGACGACATTCTCAATGCCCTGGACAAGGGGCTGCCCTTCCATCTCGACCAGGACATGGCGCTGTACGTCGTCGGCGCCGACGGGCAGCCGCCGCTGCCCGCCTGGATCGGGGAGGTCCGTCCTGGCTTCCAGGAGGCCTACCACGACGACAAGGAATATCACGTCATGGTGCGCGATCTGGATGGCAAGCGCTATGCGCTGCTGCTCGACCAGGAGGAACTCGACCGCCGCGAGGACATGCTGAAGCTGATTCTGGCCGCCGCCTTCATATTGAGCGTGCTCGCGGCCTGGGGCCTCGGACTGCTGATGGCGCGCCGCGTCATCTCCCCGGTGACCCGGCTCTCCGAGCAGGTGCAGCATCGCGAGCAGTTGCTGA
>JBBITS010000298.1:0-2472 GCA_037440665.1 Chloroflexota bacterium | reverse complement strand
GGAAACCGCAGGGACTGCCCGCCGGAATTTACAGCAGTCTAGAGACGCGACCCTCCATTCTACAGGTCCTTTACCGGATCAGGGAACTCGCCTTCACGCGCCGCGTCGATCATCTCGCGGGCCTGCGCCGGAAGCTCCATGCCATACTCCGAGAACTTGTTCTCGACCCAGCGCCCGATCTGGCGCGGGTCGCGGTAGTCGTCGGGCTTCGGTCTGTCCCCGGGCGCGCCGTACTCCTCGATGATCTGCTGCTCGCTCTTGTGGTAGGCCACACGGGAGATGACGCGGCGCGCCGTGCCCGTGCCGCAGTGGCTGCAGGCCACCTCCGGCTCGTTCTGCACCGACCGCGCGAAGACGCTCGTTAGCTTCCCGCACTCGGCGCACCTGTACTCGTAGATCGGCATCTCTCTCCGCCTACGCGGGCTGCGGCGAGGCTATCCGGCCTCGGCGCCCGCGAACTCCGCGTTCTCGAAGATGGCCAGCGGCGTCTCCTCGGCCTCCAGCTCGCCCCAGTTCTGCCCTACCTTGATGTCTACCCTAACGGGCACCGCAAGCTCAATGGAGCGCGGCATTATCTCCAGAGCCAGGCCACGGACGGCGTCCATTTCACCCGCCGGGCACTCGAAGATCAGTTCGTCATGCACCTGGAGGATCATTCGCGACCGGAGGCTCTCCCGGCGCATGCGCTCGTCGATGCGGTTCATGGCGATCTTGATGATATCGGCCTGCGTCCCCTGGACGGGCATGTTGATGGCCATCCGCTCGCCCGCTCCCCGTACCTGGGCGTTGGGCGACTTTATCTCCGGGATGTACCGCCTCCGCCCGAGGATCGTCTCAGCGTAACCGCGCTTGCGGCAGGCGGCGACGGCCTCCTCGCGCCAGGACTTCACCTTCGGGTACTTCTCGAAGTAGCGGCTTATGAAGTCGGCCGCCTCGTCACGCGAGATGCCCTCACGCTGGGAGAGTCCGAACTCCGACAGGCCGTACAGCACGCCGAAGTTGAAGACCTTCGCCCGGCGGCGCATCTCGGCGGTCACCTGGTCCAGAGAGACGCCGAAGACCTGGGACGCCGTCACGGCGTGGATATCCTCGTCGCGGCGGAAGGCGTCTATAAGCGACTCGTCGCCCGACAGGTGGGCCATGATGCGCAGCTCGATCTGCGAGTAATCGGCCGCCAGCAGGCGGGGTTCCGGGCCGTAGTCCCTCGCGATGAACGCCATGCGGATGCGGTTGCCCATGTCCGTTCGCACGGGGATGTTCTGGAGGTTGGGGTCCGTCGACGACAGACGTCCCGTGGCTGCGACCGTTTGCGCGAACGTCGTGTGGATGCGGCGATCCTTCGGGTCCACCAGCAGCGGCAGCGCGTCGACGTAGGTCGACTTCAGTTTCGAGACCTGCCGGTGCTCCAGGATCAGTCCGACGACGGGATGGAGAGCCCGGAGCGATTCGAGGGTCGCCGCGTCGGTCGTGAAGCCGTACTTTGTCCGGCGCCCCTTCGGCAAGCGCAGTTCCTCATACAGCACGTTCGACAGTTGTTGCGGCGAGCCGATGTTGAACTCGTGACCGACCTCATCGTAGATGCGGCGCTCGATCTCTCTCGCCTCCCGCGAGAGCGCGACGGCCATCTCGCTCAGCGCCGCCTCGTCGACGGCGACGCCAACCAGCTCCATGCGGGCTAGCACGCCAACCAGCGGCATCTCCACTTCGGTGAACAGACGCCAGAGATTACGGTGCTGGCGCAGCTCGCTCTCCAGCGCTTCCCGCAGGCGCGCCGCTCCGTCGGCGCGCTCGCAGCAGTACTGGAGGCAGCGCTCGACGGGAACCATGTCCAGCGTCACGGCTTTCGACGCCCGCCCTAGCAGATCCTGAGTGGCTGTCATCTCCATCTTCAGCCGGTCAAACGCCAGGCCGGGCAGATTCAAGCTGCCTTCGCCGAGCAGGTAGGCGGCGACCATGGTGTCGAACGCGAGTCCGCGCAACTCGACGCCGTTGCGGGCGAGGATGATCTGGTCGTACTTGCCGTTGTGCGCCGTCTTGGCGACGCCTTCGCCCTCCAGCAGGGGCTTCAGCACACCGAGCGCCGCCTTCAGCGAAAGCTGCTGCGGCCCGCCGAGGCTCTGCTGATGGGCGAAGGGCACGTAGACCGCCGTCCCCGGCTCTAAAGACATCGCGACGCCGCACAGCCGCGCCCGGTGGGGGTTATCGTTCGTGCCCTGGCAAGCGATGGTCAGAGCGCCGCGCCGCCGCGCGTCCTCGACGAACGCACGAAGCGCGGCTTCGTCATAGATGGCGGCGTACGCCGCCCCGGCGGGCACCGCCGTCGGCGATGGCGTTGCCTTCGCCCCGGCCTCGGTGCCGATGCTCTCCGGTAGCCGCGCGGCCAGGCTCCGGAACTCCAGCTCGCGGAACAGCTCCAGCACGCGCTCGCGCTCGGCTGCGTGGGACGCCTGTCGGAGCAGAAGGGCCATCGCT
>JBBITS010000297.1:0-2479 GCA_037440665.1 Chloroflexota bacterium | reverse complement strand
GCTGGCGACGCCATCGGCCACTTCCACCAGATCGGCTTCGGACGGGTGTCGCCCCCATCGGCGGCGGATGCTGTCGAACGCTGTCATCGGCGGTCCTGCTCCACTGAGCCGGCCCCTTCACCGGTAAGACGAACTGCGGCGTGCGGCGGTTCCGGGAGGGATTGCAGGAACCTCCGCAGCCGTTCGCGGCCACGGAAGATACGCGACTTGACTGTGCCCACCGAGCAACCCAGCGCGTCCGCCACCTCCTCGTAGCTGAAGCCCTGGACGTCGGCCATGACGATGGCGGCCCGCTGCTCGGGCGGAAGCTCGGCCAGCCCGGCGGCGATGCGCGACCGTACCTCGGACCGCTCGGCCAACTCCTCGGGTCCGGCGGCGGGATCGGCGACGTCGACCGTCACGGGTTCGCCGTCGCGCTCGCCCTCGATGGGGACGGTCGTCCGGCGGCGCTGGCGGCGCAGCTCGTCGATGCAGACGTTGTTGGCGATGCGCAGGAGCCACGAGGAGAAGCGCTCGCCCCGGAAGCTGCCGATGTGGCGGTAAGCGGAGAGAAACGCCTCCTGGGTGGCATCTTCCGCCGCCTGCGGGCTGCCGAGCATTCTAAGGCAGAGGTTGTAGACCTGCCGCTGGTAGAGGTCGACCAGGCCGTTGCAGGCGTCAAGGCCGCCCGCGCGGGCGCGCGCGACCAGAGCGGCTTCGTCGGCGGGTTCGTGGATCAACGGGACGCGCGTCGCTCCTGACGTCCGGGCCGGTTCGGGCCGCATTGTACCAGAGGGCCGGGACGGGACAGGATCGCGTGCTATACTTGGGCCGCGCGCACACATGACCACCGAATCACCGTTCGCACCGGCGCCTCAGGATCGGAACGGCGAGCGCAGGGAGGGCCAGGGGGAGGCCTTTCCGCCCCCGCCGGTCGATGCTGCCCTGCCCGAGCGCGTCCTCGACCCCGACGACGCGCCGCTGGCCCTGCCTCTCTACCTAGAATCCATCGCCGTCGAGGAGTACGTCAGCGTCCCCCGGCCCATCGAGGCCGCGCCGGCGCCGCGCGCCCGGCGGCGTCGCTGGGTCCGCGAGCTGCTGGAGACGGCCATCCTGGCCGCCGCCATCTTCATGCTCGTCCGCGGCGCCGTGCAGAACTTCCGCGTCGAAGGCCAGAGCATGGACCCCAGTCTGGCCCACGGCCAGTACCTGCTGGTCAACAAGGCCGTCTACTGCAAGTGGGACCTGGAGTGCACCGGCTGGAACCTCGACGCCGTCTTCCCGTTCCTGAGCGATCTCGACGGCCACATCTTCCACGGACCGCAACGCGGCGACGTCGTCGTCTTCCGCTTCCCGCAGGACCCCGATCGCGACTTCATCAAGCGCATCGTCGGCGTGCCCGGCGACACCGTCGAGGTGCGCGACGGGACGGTGTTCATCAACGGCCGCGCCGCCGAGGAGAACTTCATCCTCGAACGCCCGCGTTACAACTACGGTCCCGCGAAGGTGCCGGAAGGGCAGTTCTTCGTGCTGGGAGACAACCGCAACAACAGCTACGACTCTCACGTGTGGGGCATGCTGCCCGAGGAGTACATCATCGGCAAGGCGTGGGTGTCGTACTGGCCGCTCGAGGAGTTCGGGTTCATCAACAACCTGACGCTCAAGCCCGTGGAGCCGTGAGCGGTCGTGGCCACCGAACAGCGCCGCGCCGCCCCGCCTGACCCCCTGCAACTATTCCGCGACGCCGGGGCGATGCTCGAGGGCCACTTCGAGCTGACCTCCGGCCGCCACTCCGGGCAATACCTCGAGAAGTTCAACCTGCTCCAGTGGGCGCGCTACACCGAGCCTCTGTGCCGGATGATCGCCGACCACTTCCGTTCTTCCCGGGGAAGGACCGGCGTCCAGGTGGTCGCCGGACCGACGACTGGCGGCGTCATCCTAGCGTACGAAGTCGGACGTCTGCTGGGCGTGCGCGGCATCTTCGCCGAGAAGGACGACGCCGGAGGGCGCTCGTTCCAGCGCGGCTTCCGCATCGAGCCGGGCGAGCGCGTCCTGGTGGTCGACGACATCCTGACGACCGGCGGCTCCATCCGCGAGGTGCTGGACGCCGTCGCGAAGCCGGGCGGCGAAGCCGTGGGCGTCGGCGTGCTGGCCGACCGCACGGCGGGCAAGGTGGACTTCGGCGTGCCGCTCTACGCCTGCCTGTCGCTGGAGATCGAGAGCTACCCGCCGGACGACTGCCCCCTGTGCCGCGCCGGTCTGCCCCTGAAGAAGACGTAGCCCGCAGTCGTAGGGGCCGGTCTTGAGACCGGCCCGCCGACGCCGGCACCTGCGACAGGCGCGTATCCAGGGCGCAAACCAATATCTGCGCCGAACGTGCCCATCCTCTCAAGCGCAGTGCTTCGCTCGAAAGAGGGCGACGATTCACACATGCGGCTTGCACGCGCGGTCGCGTCTCTAGACTGCTGTAAATTCCGGCGGGCAGTCCCTGCGGTTTCCA
>JBBITS010000296.1:0-2491 GCA_037440665.1 Chloroflexota bacterium | reverse complement strand
CAGGGCGTACTTCACCGGCATCGGGTTACCCACCAGGAACATGGCCTTGACCAGAGGCAGCAGGCGCCGGTGGATGGCCTCGGCCCCGGCGGCGTCACCAGCCACGAACGACTGGATCATCCGGGCGATCTGCCGTCCGACGAGGTGCCCCAGCACGCTGACGACGCCGTAGCCGCCAATCCTCAGGATGTGCAGCGTGTCCTCGTCGTTCCCGCTCCAGACGGCGAAGCCCGGCGCGGCGCCTTTGATGATGCGCCCGATCTGCTCGAGGTCGGCGCTGGCCTCTTTGACGCCTACGATGTTGTCCACCTGCGACAGGCGGACGCAGGTCTCGGACGTCATGTTGGTGACGGTTCGCGACGGCACGTTGTAGAGCATGCACGGCAGCGAAACCGAGGCGGCGATGGCGGCGAAGTGGCGGAACAGACCCTCCTGGGTCGGCTTGTTGTAGTACGGGACGACCAGCAGTAGGCCGTCGACGCCCAGCTTCTCGGCCTCGCGCGATAGTTCGATGCTCTCTTCCGTCGAGTAGTTGCCTGTGCCTGCGATGACCTGGCCGCGCGAGCCGACGGCGTCTTTGACCTCGCGGAAGAGACGCAGCTTCTCCTCCGGGCGCAGGGTGGGCGACTCGCCCGTGGTGCCGCTGACGACAAGGCCCTCGGAGCCGGAGTCGAGCAGGGCGAGGGCGAGCTTGCGGGCCTGCGCGTAGTCTACGGCGCCATCGGGCGCAAAAGGAGTCACCATGGCGGTGATGAGCCGTCCGAAGGGCGGGCGCGAAGCTCCGGTCATGGCTGGCCTCGATCCGTCCACGCGGCGCGAGCTCCACGGGACACCGGTGTCACCCTGAAGACAGGCCGGCGGCGGGGATGACTGGCCAGGCGAAGCGCACGAACGGCTTCATGGTTTCGCGAGATTTTTCGCCTTTCTTCGAAAGACTCAGAGTGACAGGCTGCCGGCCCTGGCAAGCCCGGCATTCGCGGCTCATGACTGTCACGTTGGGTGCGCACTAGATCAGGTTGCGCGCCACCAGCTCCTCGGCGATCTGGAGGGCGTTGAGCGCGGCTCCTTTCCGCAGATTGTCGCCCACCACCCAGAAGGCGAGCCCGTTGGGCAAGGCCGTGTCGTTCCGGATGCGGCCCACGTACACCGGGTCGTGGCCCGCCGCCTCGACCGGGTGCGGGTACAGGTTGATGGACGGCTCGTCCTGCACGACGACGCCAGGTGCGTTCGACAGGATCGCCCGCGCTTGCTCTGCCTCCAGCGCGCTCGTCAGCTCGACGTGGACGGCGGCCGAGTGTCCGACGATTACCGGCACGCGCACGCACGTCGCGCTGATGGCGATGCTGTCGTCGTGCATTATCTTGCGCGTCTCGTTCGCCATTTTCAACTCTTCGCTGGTGTAGCCGCTCTCTTTGAACGAGCCGATGTGCGGCAAGGCGTTGAAAGCGATCCGGTGCGGGTACACGTGCGGGATGACGCTCTCGCCCCGCTCCAGACGGCGCGTCTGCTCCTCCAGCTCGGCCACGGCGGCCTTGCCCGTGCCCGACACCGACTGGTACGTGGAGGCGATGACGCGCCGGACAGGGTTGAGCTTGTGGATGGGCCAGAGCACCATCACCACGGGCGTCGTCGAGCAGTTCGGAATGGCAAGAATCCCCTTGTGGCCCTCCACGTCGTCGGGATTGACCTCGGGTATGACCAGAGGCACCGAAGGGTCCATGCGCCAGACGCCGCTGTCGTCGATGGCCACGGCGCCCGCCTTCGCGGCGACAGGGCAGTACTCTTTCGATATCTCGTCGGTCGCGGAGATGAAGGCCAGATCGGCGCCTTCGAACGACCTGTGGTTCAACTCCTCGACGATGAGGTCGGCCTCGCCCACGCGGATTCTCCTGCCGGCGGAGCGGTGACTGGCGAAGAGCCTGAGGTTGCGGACCGGGAACCGGCGCGCCTCGATGATACGCAGGAACTCCTGACCCACGATGCCCGTCGCGCCGACGACGGCGATGTTATAGCTGCGGGATGCTCGCTGGCGCGCCATGAAGACCTCTCAGACCGTCACAGGGAGAACCGAGCGCCGGGCAGGCCATCCTGCCTCGGGCAAGCTCGTCACATGGTACGGGATCACCTGTAGCGGCTCAAACGTTATGACGTCCAGAGCCATCCGGCGCTGGCCTAACGTTCCTTCAGCACCATCTCCCGGACAGCCCAGGCCACGCCGCGCTCGAAGTTGGTCGGCGCGATGGCCCGCGCATGAGCCTTGACGTCGTCGGGCGCGTTACCCATGGCCACCGGCCAGCCGACGACCCGCAGCATTTCGAGGTCGGGCGCAGCGTCGCCCATGGCCATGGCGTCGGCGGGGGCGACGCCCAGACGCTCGCAGATGGCCAGAAGCGCTCTGCCCTTGTCAGCCGAGGCGCTCACGATGTTCAGGTACGGAGGGTATGTCTGGCTGTGACCGTAGGCCAGGTTGAGCCGGCCGTCGAAGCGCCCG
>JBBITS010000295.1:0-2494 GCA_037440665.1 Chloroflexota bacterium | reverse complement strand
CGGTTGGCCGGAGTGCCTCGTTGGAAATCAAGTCGGCGCCGCAGGATCCGGCGCTGAACCCGCCGCCGGCCGAGCCTCCGGGCGGTCCCCGGATCGCTCCAGCAGAAGCTCGGTGATCTGCAGGAGGGCGGTGTAGGCGTAGACGATGTAGTCGCGGGGATGGAGGTCAGCCAGGGGCGCCAGCTTCTCGTCGCGGGCGTGGACGGGGTCGGGGTTGCTCTCGTCGAAGTTGATGCTCAGCTTCAGTTCGCACAACTCGCCGTCCTCGCGGACGACCACGCAGCCCAGGTCAGGGCTGTGGAAGCCGGGGGCATCGACCTCGATGGCGTTGGTGAAGAAGGCGCCGGGGTACGGGGGGAAGGGCCGCAGCTCCTGGGCGGCGTCGCGCAGCAGCTCCTTCAGGCGGGCGGCGGCCCGCTCCAGCGCCATGTCGGCCAGCGCCTTGCGCTCTAGGGGGTCATTTGTAGTGGTCATTTATGGCAGTATAGGCCTGGAAAAGCACAACAGGAATCCGTATTCTGCCGGGTGAGTTGGACGGCAGGACGAAGTATGACGCGCTCATACTACCAAAACGCGGGGAGAGCCACATAGCGATGCAGGCGACCAGGCAGCGAATTCTCGACTACCTGAGGCGGAACAACCGCGCCACGGTGAAGGAACTTGCGGAAGCTACGGGCCTCACGGCGACCGGCATCCGCCAGCATCTGACGGTGCTTCAACGCGACGGCCTGGTGGCAGCGACAGAGGAACGCGGCAGGGTCGGGCGGCCGGCGCTCGTGTACGCGCTGAGCCCCATTGGCGACGCCATGTACCCGAAGCGGTACGACGAGCTGGCCAACAAGATCATCGACGAAGTGCGCGCGATGGCCGGCCCGCAGGGGCTGCAGAACCTCTACCATCGCGTGGCGGCGCGCTTCGCCGAGCCGTACCGGGCGCGGGTCGAGGGGTTGTCGCTGGACCAGCGCGTGGGCCAGGCCGCTGCCATCATGAACGAGCGCGGCTGCTTCTCCGACACCGAGAAGCTGGACGATGGCACCTGGCTCCTCCATCTGCGCGCCTGCCCGGTCCCGAACGTCGCCTGCGAGCACAGCGGCATTTGCGGGTTGGAGGTCGACTTCGTGAGGCTCCTCACCGGGGCCGACGTCCACATCGCCCGCAGCATGCTGCGCGGCGACAGAGCCTGCACGTATCAGCTTCGCCTGGCCGAGGCGAAGCGGGAAGAGCCCTCTCAGTAGAACGCGCTGGGCATCCAGTAGCCCGAGGGCGCTTCGTAGTCGCCCAACACCATGTAGTTCTGCAGCTCCTTCAGCCGGAACCTCCCAGCGAGGCACCACCGGATGAGGTCGCCCTGGGCGTAGGGGACCAGGAACTGAAGCTTGCCGCCGGTCGCCCGCGTTGTACCCACGATCAGGTCGCGCATGGCGGCGAAGTCCACGGCGGCGGCGTGGCCGACGATGGCCGTGTCGCCGGGGAAGCGCAGAGCGTAGCCCGCTACCTTGCCTGCGCGCTCGACGATGGCGGGCGGCGCAAAGACGGCCATGCGCTCGATGTCGTTGCGGCGGCTATAGCCAAGGACGTCGCGGCACAGCCGATCGAGGGCGTCGAGGTCGTCTGGACGGTAGTCGCGGACGGCGTCCTGGATTTCGTCGTCAGGCTTCGGCGCGCCGGCGAAGAGAGCGATGCCGTCCTTCACGTCGAAGCCCATGGCGGCGTACAGCGAGAAGGAGATCATGTTGTAGGCCACCTGGTTGAGGCGGACGGACCGGAAGCCGTTGCGCTCGGCGCTGTCGAGCATGGCCTGCATGACCTTCCTCCCCAGGCCCTTGCCCTGATGAGCGACGCCGGTGGCGACGGGTCCGACGCCCACGACCTCGTCGCGCTCGTCGCCGAAGTTCACCGCCGCGGGCGCGCCGTCCTCCAGATAGATGTACGAGTTCCAGCCCTCGGTCTGGCCGAGCAGGCGCACGACGAGGGTCGCGAACTCCGGCGATTCGAAAGCCGGTTCGAAGTTGTGTCTGTCGGCGATGTCCTTGAAGGCTTCGTAGACGATCTGGCCGGCCTTCTCGGCATGTTCGGGCGAAAACGGAACGATGGTTCCCACGGCGCGACCTCACTCTCGGCGCTCGGATTCCTTCCGGCGGGGGTGACGCCATGATAGGGCGAGGCGGGCGTAGCGGGTAGGAGCCCCCGGCGCCTCAGGGCTGCAGGCTGAACGGCGGGTACTCGTCGCGGAGCAGCAGGAGGTAGGCGGAGAGGCGCATGGACCAGCGCTGCACGCCCAGTCCGAACGTCCAGAGGCCTTCCGGGTAGCGGCCGGTGAACAGCACCGCGAACCAGCCAATGATGGCCGTGACGACCCACGCCAGGCCCACCAGCAGGAAGACAACGATCTGCGGAATGGCGAGAACGAAGCGGAACGCCACGGTCAGGCGGTTGCGCTCCTCGGGGTATTCGAGCTGCAAAGTCACCGGATACTAGCCTTCGACGAAGGGCG
>JBBITS010000294.1:0-2511 GCA_037440665.1 Chloroflexota bacterium | reverse complement strand
GAACGTGCGTTCCTGTCCCTTGGGGCGCTCGAAGAGCGGCGTCGCGGCGATGCCGGTGGTCGCGCCCCGCGTCGCGGTCGGATCCTCCGGCATCACGCCCTTCGGCACGAGCGACAGCGACCCGAACGCCGACCAACACGCAGACGCCCACCACCACCCGCACGCCTACGTCCACACGTACGACGGTCCCCACCAGCACGCCGAAGCCCGCGCCGCCGCAGTCGGCCGTGCAGCAGACCCCGGCGGGGGGCGCCGGCAACGCCGGCGCTCTGCCCGACGCCGGCGGCGGCTGGAACGGCCAGATGCGGTTCACCTACGGCCTCATCGTCGGCCTGAGCGGCTGCCTGGCCCTGGCGGCGGCCGGAGGCTACCTCATCGGCAAGGGCAACCGGCGCCCGCTGCGGCGTCCGCCGCCCTGGCCTCGCTGACACTCCGCCGACCTCCCGCGACAGACTCCGTGCTACCATGCGGGCGATCCTAGGCATCGCCTCTGGAGGACCGTGGTGGCAGGCAGACGGCGCGCCTACAACGTCACCATCATCCTGGCGGCACTCGTCGTCGCCATCGTCATCGCCGTCGTCGCGGGCACCACGACCGAGAACGGAGAGCCGACGGGCGGCGCGTCGCCCAGCGCGGCCACGTCCGCCGCCGGAACGCCGTCGCCCACGCCCCGCATAGTCCAAGCGGGAGAGGTCGATGTCGGCGGCTTCGTCCACCCGAACCCCACGAGCCTCACCCTCACCTACGTCACAGACGTCATCGACGGCGACACCATCGACGCGCTCATCGGCGGACGCGAGGAACGCGTGCGTCTGTACGGCGTCGACGTGCCAGAGCGCGGCGATCGCTGCGCCGGCGAGGCAACCGACCGGACGGAGGAGCTGATAAAGGGCGGCGTGCGGCTGGAACCCGGCCCGCGCGAGCGCGACCGCTACGGCCGCCTGCTGGCGTACGTCTACACCGCCGACGGCCTTTCCGTCGACGCGCAGCTCATCGCCGAGGGGCTGGCCTACGCCTGGCGCGATGACGGCCAGCACCGGAACGACTTCGTCGCCATCGAAGAGAGCGCGCGGGCGGCGGGGACAGGCTGCCTGTGGAAGTGAACGCGCACCACATCATGCAGGTCAGGAAGGAGGCGCAGACGTCATGAGCGACGCGACACTACCGATTCGAGAGGTCGCCGCCTTCTGGCAGCGCGTGAACGACGACATCACCGCCCTCGTCGATTCCATTCCCGACGACCGGATGGAGTGGAGCCCGCAGCCGGACCTCTGGAACTTCCGGCGCATCCTCCTGCACATCGCCAGCGCCCGCGACTACTGGATGGGCAAGATCGTGCAGGACGGCGAGTCACCGCCGAGCGTCTACGAGACGGTGCGCACCAAAGACGACGTCAGGGAAGCGTACGCGCGCACGTGGGATCGCATGCGGCGGTTCCTCGGCGATCCCGAAAGGCTCGCCGCCGGCTACGTGGAGGACGCGCCGGTGAACGGCTACTGGATAGCCCTGCACGTGCTGGAGCACGACATCCACCATCGCGCCGACCTCTTGCACTACCTGGCGCTGCTCGGCGTCGAGACGCCAGAGGTCGGGACGCCGTAGCGCGGGAGAGGCAGCAGCGCATCTAGGGCGCGGGAATGGGGACGGGCTCAGGCGGAGGAAGGCTTGGCTTGGCGTACGCCTTGACTTCCGACGTGGCGAACGAATCGAGGGCATAGACCTCCGCTGATACCCTGCGGGACTCTCCGGGACTCAGGTAGAAGTCTTCCCACAGACTCGACGTTCCCACCAGGCGGCCAGTCTTGTCTCGCAGATTGAAACACGTTCCCACGACCCACAGCCACTCGGAAGTCCCGTTGGTGACCGTGGCGGAGACCCGAAGCCTCTGGAGTCCGCGCCAGTCCTCCCCGGCTTTGCTCGTCGCAACACTTCCGACCGGAACCGGGTAGAGATCCATGCTCTGATAGCCCTGGATACCCTCCACGACGATTTCGCCATCAGAAGGTTGACGCCCGAGCAGCAGCTCCAGCATGATCGGAGCGCGGTCGTTGTGGGTGACGACCCCCGAGCATCCTCCATCGGTCTGGACTCGCAGGTCAGGAAAGCCTGCGGGGTGCGCCGCAACCTGCAGCCCTGCGATATCGACGCTGCTCGCGTTGGAGACCTCACCGACGGCGACAAGCTCTCTCCCGTCAGGAACGTCGAGCAGTCTTGCGGCCGTGATGCGCAAGGCCGACGTCTCCAGCGTTATCTCTCCTCCGCAGCACCAGCGCACGCCACGAGGGTAGAATTGGAACTGACCATCGGGCATGGCGTTGAAGAAGATGACCACGTCGCGGCTTTCACCCGGCCGCAGCACAGTGGGGAAGACCATCGCACTGCCCACTTCCGCAGGCCGGCCCGCGGGCGAACTAATGACGGCGCACAACTGCAAGTCACGATACGTGAAGGGCGAGTGGTCGCGTCTCTAGACTGCTGTAAATTCCGGCGGGCAGTCCCTGCGGTTTCCAT
>JBBITS010000293.1:0-2513 GCA_037440665.1 Chloroflexota bacterium | reverse complement strand
GGCAGGGACGTCGCGACATTCTTTCGGGCTACGCGGCCAACGTCTGGTGGATCGCGACGTGGATCGAGCGCGGCTACAACATGATCCCGCAATGGGGCTTCCCGGGCGCCTACTTCGAGCGCGTCAGGCGCATCCTCGCCATCTCGTCGTGGATGGAAATGGGATTGCCGAACCCCCGGCCCATCGGGACCGCGCTTGTCGTCGCTGCCGCGGCGTGGGGCGCATGGACGGTGCGCAGACGCACCGAGCCCGCCGTGCACTTCGCGTTCGCGGCCTTCGTCGTGCAGGCCTTCTTCGTATGGGGCGTCAGCGTCCACGAGCATCACCTGATGCTCGCTGTGCCCATGCTGGCCGTCGCCGCGGCGCTCGCGCCGGCGTTCCGCGGCGTGTTTGTGGCCGTGAGCCTCGTCGCGGCGCTCAACATGAACCTCTTCTACGGCCTGGGCAACGGCGTGGGCTGGGCCATTCCGCGGATGATCGCGCCGATCGATCTGAGCGTGGTGCTCTCGTTCGTCAGCATCGGGGTGTTCTTCTGGCACGCGCGCATGCTGGCGGGGACGCGGATAGGACACGGATGGAACAGGGATAGATACGGATAGAACACGGATGACACGCATCAGCTCCCTGGGGTTGGCCGCGCGCGCCATCCGCTGGACGATCCTGCTTCCAGGGTTCTTCGCGTTCAAGAAACTGAGCTACGATTCCGCCTGCGTCGCACTCCCAGGAGGCGTCATGCACGCTCGTCCGTCCGGTCTGGCTTCGGTCTTCGTCCTGACGCTCGCCGCTCTCGCGGCGCCGCTCACCGCCGAACAGGCGCAGCCTCTGCCGCCCGCGCTCGACCGCCTGCGAACCCGGATTGCGGCCGTCCTGCCGCAGGCCCAGGGGGTGATGGGCGTCTCGATCAAACATTTGGAAACGGGCACGGCGCTCGCCATCAACGGCGACGAGCCGTTTCCGATGGCCAGCACGTTCAAGCTGCCGGTGCTGGTGGAACTGCACGCGGCCGCGAGGGCCGGCCGGCTCCGCTGGGACGACATGGTCGAGATTTCCTCCCGGGACCAGCACCTCGGCAGCGGCGATCTCACGCCGCTCTTCGATCCGCCCGGCGTTTCCGTGTCGATGCGCAATCTGGCGAACCTGATGATGATGATCAGCGACAACTCCGCGGCCGACATCTGCCTGCTGAAGGCGGGCCCCGGCAACGTGAACGCCCGCCTGCGAAGCCTGGGCATCCAGGGAATCCGCGTCGACCGGACGTGCCAGGAGCTCATCCTCGATTTCCAGGGCCGCGACACCGCGCGGCTGAAGGACCTCGCCCGCGACGATCTCCGCGAGGCGCTGCGGCGCGACTCGACGCCGCAGACGCTGGAGGCCCGCTTTGCCGCCGACGATCGCGTGGCCGCCGATCCGCGGGACAACGCGACGCCGAACGCCATGGTGGCGCTCGTCGAGGCCATCTGGCGCGGCCAGGCGGTGGACCGCGCGGCGTCGGACGCGATGCTGGATCTCCTGAAACGCTGCCGCACGGGGGAGAACCGCCTCCGCGGGCTGCTGCCGGCGTCCACCGACGTGGCGCACAAGACCGGCACGCTCGGCGGCGTCGTCAATGATGTGGGCATCCTGTACCTGCCGGACGGCGCGGGGCACGTGGCCATCGCCGTCATGAGCAAGCGCACCCGGGCGCCGATCGAGAACGTGGAGCGCGCGATCGCGCACGTCGCCCGCTATGCCTACGATTTCTTCCTGTTCACGTCCACGGCGGCGTCCGCGCCATCGGCCCGATGACGGGCAGAACGCGTCAAGACCTCGAGACCTCAAGACCTCAAGACCTCAAGACCTGAGCCATGGCCTCCAAGCATCCTGCCGTTGACGCCTACATCCAGAACGCTCAGCCGTTTGCGCAGCCCATCCTGAAACACATTCGCGCCGTCGTGCACGAAGGGTGTCCCGACGTCGAAGAGAAGATGAAGTGGAGCTTTCCGCACTTCGACTACAAGGGCATGCTGTGCAGCATGGCCGCGTTCAAGCAGCACGCCACGTTCGGCTTCTGGAAGCACAAGCTGCTCGAGGCGTACCTGCCTGCAGCCGACAAGACCGCCATGGGACAGCTCGGGCGCATCGCGTCAATCGACGACCTGCCGGGCCAGGCCGCGCTGGTCCGGCTCGTCAGGGCAGCGGCGAAGTTGAACGACGAGGGCATCAAGGCCGCCCCACGTCCGCGTGCGAAGAGGCCGGCGCCGCGCACGCCGCCGGCGCTGATGAGCGCCCTCAGGAAGAACCCCAAGGCGCTCGCGGCGTTCAAGGCATTCAGCCCAAGCCACAAGCGTGAGTACGTCGAGTGGGTCATCGAGGCCAAGCAGGATGCCACCCGCGCGCGCCGGATTGCGACGGCCGTCGCGTGGATGGCTGAAGGGAAATCGCAGAATTGGCGGTACGAGAAACCCGCATCGCGGCGGTAACCACAGTGCGTCGATTCGCGCCGGTCCTGTGCGCGCTCGGCGCGCTCCTGCTGG
>JBBITS010000292.1:0-2536 GCA_037440665.1 Chloroflexota bacterium | reverse complement strand
CAGGTCGAGCGCGACCGCTTCCTCGTCAACCCGCGCGGCCTGCGCGAAGAGGCCCGTCCCGAGATACCGACCACGGGCGACACGCTGGCCGCGCTCTTCGTCGGCGACCGCCTGGCCCAGCGCATGAAGGAGCTGGCGAAGCTCCCCGACGAAAAGGATCGCGGGAGGCGCTGACGTGAAGCGGACCGTGCGTCAGGCGAAGCGCCTCCGAGGAACGATCCGCATCCCGGGCGACAAGTCGATCTCCCACCGCGCCGCCATCCTCGGCGCGCTGGCCAATGGCCGGACGGTGGCGCGCCACTTCCTGCAGGGCGCTGACACCGAGGCGACGCTGGCCTGCCTGCGCAGCCTCGGCGTCACGTGCGAGGTCACCGGCGGGGCTCTGGCCGTGGACGGCGCTGGCCTCGATGGCCTGCGCGAGTCCGCCGACGTCCTCGACTGCGCCAACTCCGGCACCACCATGCGCCTGCTGGCGGGCGCGCTGTCGGGTCAGCCGTTCCTGTCGGTCCTGACGGGCGACGCGTCGCTGCGCAGCCGCCCCATGGAGCGCGTCGCTGCGCCGCTGCGCGAGATGGGCGCCACGGTGCTGACGCGCGAGGGCGGCCTGGCGCCGGTGGCCATTCGCGGTGGCGGCCTGAGGGCCATCCACTACCGCTCACCGGTCGCGTCGGCGCAGGTGAAGTCGGCCGTATTGCTGGCCGGGCTGTACGCCGAGGGCACGACGGTCGTCGAGGAGCCGTCCGCCCAGGGCGGATCGCGCGACCACACCGAGCGCATGCTGTCGGCGATGGGTGTGGATGTCCGGCGTGAGGGCGGCGCCGTGAGCGTCGCTCCGCCGCCGGGCGGCCTGCGGCCGCTGGACGTCGCCGTGCCGGGCGACATGTCGTCGGCGGCTTTCTGGATCGCTCTCGCCGTCGCGCACCCCGATGCCGAGCTGCGCTTGACCGGCGTCGGCGTCAACCCCACGCGCACGGGGCTCATCGACGCGCTGCGGGAGATGGGAGGGGAGATAGAGATCGAAGGAGAGTGCGTGAGCGGCGGCGAGCCGGTCGCCGATGTCGTCGCGCGTTCGTCCCGGCTGCGCGGGGCGACGTTCGGCGGCGACCTCATTCCCCGGATGATCGACGAGATACTGGCGCTGGCCGTCGCCGCCGTCTTCGCCGAGGGCCGGACGGAAATCCGCGACGCAGCCGAGCTGCGGGTGAAGGAGTCGGACCGCGTTGCCACCGTGGCCTTGGAGCTGCGGAAGCTCGGCGCGCGCATCGAGGAGCTACCCGACGGGATGATCATCGAGGGAGCGGGCGCTCTGTCAGGGGCCGCCGTCGATGGCCACGGTGACCACCGGCTGGCGATGACGCTGGGCGTCGCCGGATTGCTCGTCTCTGGCGAGACGACCATCGCCGGGGCAGAGGCAGTCGAGGTGTCATATCGTGACTTCTGGGACCATGTTCACGCAGTTGCGGCCGTGTAATATGTGCCGGCCACCACGCACGGAGGCGGTGGGTGGCGCGCAGCAGTCCATGGAGGGACATCGCGTTGGGCACAGAATTGATTCACATCGGCTTTGGCAACTACGTGGCGGCGAACAGGGTCATCGGCATCGCGACGGCGGGCTCGGCGCCTGTAAAGCGGCTGGTGCAGGAGGGCCGCAACCGCAACCTGACCGTCGACATGACCGGCGGCCGGCGGACGAAGGCCGTGGTCTTCATGGATAACGGCAACATCGTCCTGGTGGCGATGACACCGTCCACCATCGAGAACCGCGTGCGCAGCTTCGGGCTGCGGGGCGTGGCCGAGGAAGAGCCAGCGGGAGACGCTTGACGAAGAAGCCGCCGCCCCTCGTCGTCGTCATCACCGGCCCGTCGGGGGCGGGCAAGGACTCGGTGGTTGCCGGGCTGACCCATCCGGAACTGCGCAAGAGGGTCGTCGCCGAGAAGCTCGGCGAGCTGGACCTGCCTCTGAAGATGGTGGTCACGGCCACGAACCGCCCGCCGCGCCCCGGCGAGCGCGACGGCGTGGACTACATCTTTCTGTCGGACGAGGAGTTCGACCGCAAGCTCGCCGAGGGCGGCTTCCTCGAGCACGCCCACGTCTACGGTCAGAAGAAGGGCGTGCCTCGCGACCAGGTGGAGCGCGCGCTGGCTGCGGGCGAGGACGTGCTGCTGCGCATCGACCCCCAGGGCGCGGCGACCATCCGCAGGCTCATCCCCGAAGCCGTGCTCATCTTCATCGCCCCGGCGGCGGTGGAGGAGCTGGAGGACCGCCTGCGCTCGCGCGGCGGCGACAGCGAGGCCGACATCGCCCGCCGCGTCGCGGAGGCGAAGGCCGAGATGGCGGACATGAAGCTGTACGACTACGAGGTCGTGAACGAAGAGGGAAAGCTCGACCAGACGGTCAGCCGCGTCGCCGCCATCATCATGGCCGAGAAGGCCCGCCCGGGCCGCAAACGACCGAGGATACGGAGGTAAGGGGGTGGTGAAGAACGGGGAGTGCAGAGGGGCGGAGCCCCTTTGCCGGGGGTCTGGGGGTGTCCCCC
>JBBITS010000291.1:0-2549 GCA_037440665.1 Chloroflexota bacterium | reverse complement strand
TCTCACCCCACAGCCCCATTCTGCAAAACAATTCCCCCGACTTCCAACCTCCAACCTCCTACCTCCAGCCTCCCGCCTCCCGCCGCCCGCTCGTGACGTTCGGCTCTTGAACCGCCGCCCGCCGCAGGCGTAGCTTCGCGCCGCCTAGCGATGACAGGAGGTGGACCATGACCCAGGCTCAGCCGACTGTCGCCACGACCATCACCAACGGCAAGTCCCTCGACGCCTACCGCGAAGAGATGCGCTGGGACCGCGCCGTCTGGAGCAGCCACTGCGTCGACTGCTACCCTGGCAACTGCCCCTTCCGCGCCTACGTCCGCGACGGCGTCATCGTGCGCGAGGAGCAGGCCGGGACCTACGGCGTCATCGAGCCCGGCGTGCCCGACATGAACCCCATGGGCTGCCAGAAGGGCGCCGGCTGGGTTCAGACGCATCGCGCGCCCGAACGTCTGCTCTTCCCCATGCGCCGCGTGGGGCCGCGCGGCTCAGGCAAGTGGGAGCGCATCTCCTGGGACGACGCCCTCACTGAGATCGCCGACGCCGTCATCGACGCCATCGAGGAGACCGGCCCCGAATCAGTGGCCTACGAGACCTCGCCCGCCCAGGGCGGCCTCGTCGGCCTGGCCTCCATCGGACGGTTCGTCGCGGGCGTCGGCGGCGTCGCCATCGACCTCGAGGGCGTCATCAACGACTTCAACGTCGGCATGTACATGACGTACGGCAAGTTCAACGTCAGCTCCGTCGACGACTGGTTCCACGCCGACCGCATCCTCATCTGGCATATGAACCCGGCATACACCCGCATCCCCTTCTACCACTACATCGCCGAGGCCCGGTACAAGGGCGCGCGCGTGTACACCATCGCGCCCGACTTCAACCCGTCGGCCCCGCACGCCGACGTCTACGTGCCGGTGAAGCCCGGCGCCGACGCCGCCCTGGCGCTGGCGATGTGCCGCGTGGTCATCGACGAAGGGCTGATCGACGCGCGGTTCGTCCGCGAGCAGACGGACTTGCCGCTGCTGGTCCGCGATGACAACCAGCGCTTCCTGCGCGAGTCGGACCTGCGCGCGGGCGGCCGCGACGACCAGTTCTACGCGCTGAACGAGCGCACGGGGAAGATCGTCGCGGCCAACAGAGGACGTCTGCGCTGGGGCGGCGCCCTGCCCTCGCTCGATGGCAGCGCGAGCGTCCGTCTGGCCGACGGCAAGCGCGTGCGCGTGCGTCCGGTGTTCGCGCTGCTGCGCCGCCACCTGAAGGCGTACAGCCCCGGGGCGGCGGCGAAGATGTGCGGCGCGAGCCCGACGGTCATCCGCGAGATCGCCCGCGACTGCGCGCGCCGGAAGACCGCCATCCTGCTAGGCTTCAACTCCTGCAAGTACTACCACTGCGACCTCATGGAGCGGTCGATGCTCCTGTACCTCGCCCTCACCGGCAACTGGGGCAAAAAGGGCACGGGCGCGCGAAGCTAGAGCGCGGGACCGTTCGACGGCCCGTTCCTCTTCGGCGCGAAGACGCGCCCCGGCCAGACCGCCACCCGCGAGCTGCTGAACCAGCGCCGCATCGCCTTCGACTACCTGAAGTCGCAGGACCCGACGCTGACCGACGAGATACTGACATTCGACCTGATGAGCACGACCGACATGCACCGCAAAGTCGTGCCCGCGTTCTTCATCCTCCGCAAGTACGCCGGCTACGGGCGGGTCTGGAACCAGCGAGACTGGGGCGACCCGACGCTCCCGCGCTCGTTCGACGAATACCTGCGCGAGGCGAAGAAGGCCGGCTGGTGGTCGGGTATGAGCGACGGCAGCGTTCCGCCCCGGGTGTTCATCGAGGTCGGCGGCAACGTGCTGCGCCGGACGCGGGGCGGTCAGAACATGCTCCTCAAGCGTTTCTGGCCGCAGCTCAAGCTCATCGTGACCGTCGACTGGCACATGACGACGACGGCGCTGCAGTCGGACATCGTCCTGCCCGCCGCCAACCACGGCGAGAAGCTGAACGTGCACTACGCGACGCCTCACGTCGTCCAGGTCCTGCTGGCCGACAAGGCCGTGGAGCCGGTGGGCGAGTCGAAGGAGGAGTGGGAGATCTTCCAGAAGCTGGCGCAGCGCGTCTCTGAGCGCGCGCGAAGGCGCCGCCTGAGGTCGTTCGCCGATAAGAACGGGACGGAGCGCCACTACACCGACATCGGCGAGCTGTTCACCATGGGCGAGGTCTTCGAGCGCACCGAGCGTCTGGTCGACGAGTGGGTGCGCGACAGCGCGGTCGCGGGCAACATACCGAAGGACACGACCCTGGCCTCGCTGCGCAAGACGGGCTTCGTGCGCGGCAAGAGCTGGGGTCTGTCGCCGTTGTCCATCTGCCAGGCGTCGGATATCAAGCCCAACGAGACGCACGTCCCGAACCGCGATCACGTCGAGAAGAAGCTCCCCTACCCGACCCTGACGCGGCGCGCTCAGTTCTACGTCGACCATCCGTGGTTCATCGAGGCAGGCGAGGCGCTGCCCGTCCACAAGGACGCGCCCAAGATGGGCGGCGACTATCCCTACCGG
>JBBITS010000290.1:0-2557 GCA_037440665.1 Chloroflexota bacterium | reverse complement strand
GCGCCGGGCGCGCCGCGGGGCCTCTGCGTGCTCCGCGGCTCCGCGTGCCTGACGCCCGACGTCAGTTCAAGTGCAACCCTCAGAACCCTCAGAACCTCACAACCCTTAGGGCCCAGACACCGAACAAGAACACCAGGGCCGCCCCGATCGACAGCCACCCCCGCCGCGGGTACTCAAGGTGGACGGTGTAGCTGCCCGAGGCCGGGGCGCGGAAGGCCAGCTGGCCTCCCTCAGAGAACACGGGGATGTCGGTCGCAGACGTGCGGGCGCGCCAGGCGGGATGGAAGTTGGTGCGCACGACGACGAGGTCGCCCTCGGCAACGCCGCTGAGCTCGACGTCGGCGCGGTGAAAGCCGACACCCGCCAGCGCGCCATGGCCGCGCGGCGTCACGACGGATCGAACGTCCGCCTCGGCGAGCTCGAATGACGACCAGGGATCCTGCCGCCAGCGTTCGACGAATCGCCCGGTGCCGGCGAGGTACGCCTTCATCGCGTCGCTCCAGACAACCAGGTGTTTCACACCCCACCGGCGCATTTCCGCTTCGAAGACCGGCGGTGGCGTGGCGGCAATGGCCTGACCGCGAAACGTGCCGGCAGCGACCATCTGTCCGCGGAAGACGTTCCACGCCCAGCCGTCCCACATCTGCCCGTAGAAGCGTTTCCCGGTGGCGTCGGGCAGAAGTCCCTCGAAGTGCGCGTCGAACGGCGTCTTCGGACTCTGGCGTTCGGGGGCCGAATCCATGTCCTTGTGCGGACTGAATTCGAGCAGCACCAGGTGACCGTCGAGCGTGCCGAGCCGGTCGACGAGCGGCGGGTTGAAGTCGCGGACGCTGGCGACGTGCGGCACCGGAGCGAAGCTCGCCTGCACGTAAAGAGTCAGGACCGCCGCTATCGCCACCGCCAGCCCACGCGTGCCGGCCTGGAAGAGCACGAAGCCCGCCAGGGCCGGCGCGGTCAGCATCGGAAACATGTGCATGATGCGATCGAAGATGACGCCGAACTCGCCGGTATTCAGGCGCAGCAGCAGCTGGCTGAGCACGGCGGCGGCCGCGTAGAAGCCGGCGCGCGATCGCCTCGCCGACACGGCGACGACCAGCATCACGGGCCACCAGATGTTGGCCAGACTGCGGTAGTCGTTGAACCACCGGTGCGGCAGCACGAGAATCTCGACGTTGTAGTACAGCGACCGCGCGACGTTGCCCCAGTCCAGAGGCGTCGCCGGGTCGAACACGATGTTGTTCACGCTGAGGAAGGAGGGATACCGGATGGCTTCCCAGTGCAGCGGCAGCGCCGCGAGGCCGGCAAACACCGAAACGGCAACGAGGCGCACGGCCGCGGCACGGTCGCGAAAATACGCACTTTCGAGCGCCAAGTAGATCAGCGCGTAGACGACGAACGCGACGTGCGAATACAGCCCGAAGGTCAGCGCGAGCAGCATGACCGGAGTGCCCCACCGGCGGCCGAGGCGCGCGCCCCGGCTGCCGACCAGCGCCAGACCGGCGCACCACATGCCGGCGAGCGAGTTCGTATCGCCCGATCGGGCGAGCGTCCCGTAGAACCCGGCCGCGAAGAACGCCGCGAAGGCGCCCGCCAGCACGCCAAACCGGCGATCCTCCTGGCGGAGGTCCCACCAGACGAACACCGGCACGGAGAGGAAGAAGATCGCGTGCAACAGATGGAATCCGATGCGTTCGCCGAAGATCTGCATCGGGAGGAAGGCGAGGAGCGCGATGCTCTGGGCAATCTCGGTGGACGTGGGATAGCCGCCAAGCAGGCCCCAGTTCCAGCCGACGACGGCGCCCTGCCGGAGCATCCGCACGCCGTTGACCGCCTCCTGGTAGATCACGGGCCAGTCGTCCCAGAAGGGGATGAGGGGCCAGCTCGATAGCGGCAGCCGCAGCAGCAAACCCGCGCCGATGACGCCGGCGCCGGCGGCGCACAACAGGCGCAGCGCCAGCCCTGGTATCGCAACGGGCCGGCCGATCTGCCGCCGTCCCGCCATCGCGAGGAGCGTCGCGGCGGCGAGCGCTGCCGCGTACCACGGCGCTTTCCAGCCCTGCAACGCTCCGGGCAGCGACGCCCAGCGTCCGGTAGACAGGAAGTTCAGCCACGCGAGCGTGAGCGCGACCCACAGCGCCGCGCGAGGCGCCCAGGCTGGCATAGGCCTGAGGGTACCATGGGCGTCTTACGGGATCGGGCGGCCGCCGTCCGCCGATGACGAGCGTCGTCCGGCGATGACGAACATGCCGGAGTCCAACGGGCCGGCGAGGGAGTGCTAGCGCGCAGCGGCGCGTGAGCCCGCGCGCACGGCCCGCCTCCGCTGAACGCTCGCTGCGCTCGCAGCTGTGGCGGGTCCGCCGAAGCCACGAGCGGAGCGAGTGATCGGCGAAGGCGGAGCGAGGCGGCGACGCGCCGAGCGAGAGAGCGTGTCGGGGAGTCCGAGGGGCAAAGCCCCTCGGAAAGAAAAGATGCGCGCGCGCCGAAGCGCGCGCGCCACGCGAACGGAGCGAGGCGGCGACGCGCCGAGCGAGAGAGCGTGTCGGGGAGTCCGAGGGGC
>JBBITS010000289.1:1778-2562 GCA_037440665.1 Chloroflexota bacterium | reverse complement strand
GTCGCCCGCGACTTGATTAACTTGGTAGATCAACTCCAGAATCGCCCGCACCCAGATGTCCCCGGTGAGGTCCTGGGTGGTTGTCAGGTAGATCGGGGCCGAACTCGTCCACGTACCCCAGCCGTAGCCTTCCTCAACCTGGACGGAGCCGGCGCTGCCGCCATCGCCGGCCAACTCGTATGTCAGGCGCCACTGGAAAGTACTGAAATTTTCCGGTGCCGGTGTTTCCACCGTCAAATCGTACCCCACCCCAAGATCCGTGCCGGCGGGTATGGTGTCTGTGATCGTTCCCGACGTCTCGAAAGTGATCGAGGAAGTGGCGACATCGGCCGTGTAGCTTGCCGTGAGGAGCTGCGTGAATGGGTCAGCAAAGTAGAAATCGACGCCGCGAATCCAACTGCCGGGGTCCGACGACTGCACGGCGACCCCGTTACAGGTTCCCGACGCTTGGCCACCAAGGGTACAGGTCAAGTTCCCGGTTGGAAGATCGATAGTTGCCGCCGCCATCAGGGCGGGCAAGAGAGTAACCAAAGCGGCCCCGCGCGCGGGGGAGAGTATGCAGTCCAAAGTGTAGCCTCCTGTATACGGCTGCGAGACAGCCGGCCGACGACCACAGTGTAGGCGTTTGCAGCGCATCTGTCAGACGACCGTACACCTTAGCCGGAGTTAGGAAACGTACTTAGGTGCCGCCGCAGTCCAGCGGGTAACGTCCTGCCCTGTCAACTAACTGCGAGGCTATCGGCTCTCGTGGGCGCAGTTAAGGAACAGCCGGTGTATGCGGTCG
>JBBITS010000289.1:0-1755 GCA_037440665.1 Chloroflexota bacterium | reverse complement strand
GGTCAACTCGGGGTGGAAGGTGGCCACCAGGTGGCGGCCGGCGCGGATGAGCACGGGATCGCCGAGGTAGCGGGCCAGGACGTGGGCGCCGGGGCCGAGGCGGCGGATGATGGGGGCGCGGATGAAGACGGCTTCGAAGTCGCCGTCGCCGGGGAAGGGCAAGCGGACGACGCGGCTGGCGAGCTGGCGTCCGTAGGCGTTGCGCTGGACGTGCATATCGATGAGGGCGAGGGATTTTTGGGTTGGGGAGGAGACCTCGCTGGCCAGGAGGATGGCGCCCGCGCAGGTGCCGAAGATGGGGCGGCGGCGTCCGTATTCACCAAGCGGCTCATACAGTCCCTCGAGCTCGAGCAGCCGTAGCATGGTCGTGCTCTCGCCGCCGGGGAGGATGAGGGCGTCGGCGCGCTCGAGTTCGGCCGCGGTGCGGACCTCGAAGCCGGCGGCGCCGGCGCGCTCGACTGCCCGGCGGTGGGCCTCGAAGTCGCCCTGAAGCGCGAGTACGCCGACGCGCAACATCACCAACCTCGGGTCTGGAGGAGCTCGGACTCAGGGAGCTTGGCGACGTCGATGCCGAACATGCCGATCCCCAGCTCTTCGGAAGCCTCGAGGAGCTTGTGCGGGTCGTTGTAGTAGGTGGCGGCCTTGACGATGGCGCGCGCGCGATTGTCCGGGTCGTTGGACTTGAAGATGCCGGAGCCGACGAAGACGGCCTCGGCGCCAAGCTGCATGACGAGCGCGGCGTCAGCGGGCGTGGCGATGCCGCCGGCCGAGAAGTTGGGGACGGGGAGCTTGCCGTGTTCGGCGACCCAGGAGACGAGCTCGAGCGGGGCCTGGAGCTTCTTGGACTCGGCCACCAGTTCCTCCTTGCCGAGGACGGTGAGCTGCTTCATCTCCTTCTGAATGGTGCGCATGTGGCGCACGGCTTCCACGATGTTGCCGGTGCCGGCCTCGCCCTTGGTGCGGATCATGGCCGCGCCCTCGGCGATGCGGCGCAGGGCCTCCCCCAGGTCGCGGCAGCCGCAGACGAAGGGGACGTTGAACTTCCACTTGTCGATGTGGTGCTGCTCGTCCGCGGGGGTGAGGACCTCGCTTTCGTCGATGTAGTCCACGCCCAGCGACTCGAGGATCATGGCCTCCACGAAATGCCCGATGCGCACCTTGGCCATCACCGGGATGGTGACGGCGGCCATGATCTCCTTGACCTTCACCGGGTCTGCCATGCGGGCCACACCCCCCTGGGCCCGGATATCGGCCGGCACCCGCTCCAGCGCCATCACCGCGCAGGCGCCGGCCTCCTCGGCGATCTGGGCCTGCTCGGCCGTCGTCACGTCCATGATGACCCCACCCTTGAGCATCTGGGCGAGGCCTTCCTTCAGCCGAACCGTTCCGTGTTCCGCCATGGCTTCCCAACCCTCCCCTGGTCGTCAGTGCCCCGGCAGGACCCTGAAGAGGCCGGGGCCCTCCACACCCTGTACCCTACGCTGCCCTCGGCGTCCAAGGCAAGCGAAAAAACCCGGCGGGAACCGGGGCGGGGCTACGGGCGTTCGTTCCCATAAGGCCCCGGAGGCGGGGCCTCCCGGGCTCGGCCCGGCGGGATGGGGCGCCCCACTCCGGGGGACGGCGAGAGGAGGAAGCGCCATGACGCGACGCACCACGGGGCATGTGGGTCTGGGGCTGGTCGGAGCGCTCCTGCTGACCATGGCGGCGCAGGCCGAGGCGGCCATGCCGACATTCGAGACGAGGAAGATCACCGAG
>JBBITS010000288.1:0-2565 GCA_037440665.1 Chloroflexota bacterium | reverse complement strand
GATGGAGCGGAAGGCCCAACCAGCGCTCTGGACGCCGAGGCCACCGCCGTTGCACAGCGCGCGCTTGCGGAACACGTCGACGGCGCGGGCACCCTCGAAGATGACGGTGGCCAGAAAGAGCTTGACCTCGTGGTAGCCGTAGGAGATGGCGGGCTCCCAGCCGCCGAGGACGTCGACCTCGAGCTGCGCTTTCTCGCTCAAGTGGGTGCAGATCTGACAGATGGCGCGCTCTACGTCGTCGGGCAGCGGCTCGATGGTGTCCCAGGGGATGTCGGTGGCGGGCCGCCAGCGGCGCTGGATGGACTCCTCGTACAGGTCGGCGCAGTTGTCGGACCAGACCTCGCTCTTGTCGTAGATGGTGTAGCCCATGGACTCGGTCTGGGTGATGGGCACGGCGCCCCGGGGCATCTCGGTGTGGTACGGCCAGTGGTCGGGGACGACGCCGTAGATGCCGGTGTTTATGGCCGAAAGGGTGAGGCCCTTCTTCGTCGGCCGGGCGCGGGTGTTCCACTCGGTGGGGACGTTCATCCAGCTGAGGTCCAGCTCGCGCTGCTGGCCGGTCATGTTGCGCCCGCCGCGGGGGCCCTGCGTCATGAACTGGCGGGCCTGCTCGGCGGTGACGCCCATGTCCATGAAGCGGATGAGGTCGGCGGGCTGGGCGCCGGCCTCGAGGGCTTTGCGGACGAGGTCCTGAGGCCAGTGGTGTTCGCGGGCTTTGGCGGCCAGGCCGGCCGGGACTTCGATGGTCGTTGTGGCGCCGTCGGCCATCGGGGCCTCCTGTGTGAAGTCTTGCGCTCTTAGTTGAATGAGCGCTCGCTTGAATTCGGGTGCGAAGCTAACGCCCCGCGGAGCGGGACGCGTCTCCAGTGTGGGGCAAGAGGCGCGTCAGGTCAAGAGGGAAGTGCATCAGAAAGGGGGGCAGATACATCATAGGCAGCACGCAGGGTGCGCCCTCCGCAGACCAGCCGGCGCAGCGACATCAGCGTCTTGACGGCGACGAACATACGTTCTATTCTCGGCGCGCGACGACGGCCGGCCGGACGCGCGCCGCAGGCGTTCCCCGTATGGCGGCGGCCCGCCGGCTTCCTTCCCTGCCCCGGCGCTCGCCCGGCTCCTCTGGCAGCGCAAACCCGCCCGGCTGTCCTCGCTGATCGCATTTACAGGCTCAAAGCCCGGAGGTCCGGCATGACCGCGCTGGCGTTGGCGGTGCGACGCCGTCAGTGGGACGTGGCGTCCCTGTATCTGCTAATCGCTCTGGCCGAGGAGGCGGCGTCGCTGTCGCGCGACGACCACGACGGCCTGCTGGCGGCTATCGAAGGGAGGCGCCGGTGAGCGAACGCGCGCCCTCTTCGCGTCGCGCCGCGACCAACTTCTACGCCTCGGTGCTCGACCGCGCGCAGCAACTTCAACTGGAGGCCGCGGCCGACGTCGACGGGCTCGACGACGAGGTGGCGCTGCTGCGCCTCAAGCTGCGTCAGGCCGTCGAGGAGCGGCCTGAGGATCTGCCGCTGATGCTGAAGGGCATCGAGATGCTGGTGCGGGCCGTGGCTGTGCGCTACCGGCTGTCGCCCAAGGCGCGCAAGGACCTGGCCGACAATCTGGCGGCGACCCTGGAGCAGTTCGGCAGGCTGCTGTTCCCGGACATCGCGGGAGCGGCGCCGTGAGCGGACGTCTGGACCAGGCGATCCGCGATCTGGCGCGGCGCGGCCGCGAGCCGGCGCCCGCCGCGGAGCTATCGGCGCGCGAGTTCCGCGTCCGGATGGACGAGCGCCTGCGCGCTCTCGAACGCGACCTGGCCGAGGTCAAGACGCGCGTCAACGGGCTTCTCTTCGCGGTCGCGGGCGTCGCGCTCACCGACGTCCTCACGCGCATCGTGGCCTGATAGGCGTGGGGGCGTGGCCGGACCGCAGACAGCGTGACGAAAGGCGGCTCATCGACAGTGAAGCGTAGTGTAAGGGCGTGGCATGCCACGCCTCAACCGGCCCTAACGGAGAAACGAAAGGCGGTGTTTGGGCAGTGAAACCACTGCGGACTCAGCTTCCGGTTCTGCGTCCGTACCAGCTCGAACCGCTGCGGGCCATCGCCGACAGCGTGCGACGCCACCGAGGGCTGTCGTTCTCGGTGATGATGGCCAGGCAGGGTGGGAAGAACGAGCTTTCGGCGCAGCTCGAGCTATTCCTGCTGGCCGCGCACGCGCGCCGCGCCGCCGACTCGGTGAAGTGCGCGCCGACGTTCTCGCCACAGGCGCGGGTGAGCATGCGCAGGCTCTGGCAGCGCATCGAGCAGGCGGGGCTGGCCCCCTTCGCCGAGCGCGAGGAGGGCCGCGTCATCCGTCTGGGCCGCGCACGCCAGGTGTTCCTCTCGGCCGAGCCGGGCGCCGGCGTCGCTGGCCATACGGCGGACCTGCTGCTGGAGGTGGACGAGGCGCAGGATGTCGACGCCGGAAAGTTCGATCGCGACTTCCGCCCGATGGCTGCCGCCAACAACGCGACGGTCGTCTTCTACGGCACGGCGTGGCAGGAGACCTCGCTGTTGGAGCGAACGAAGCAACAACACCTGGAGGCC
>JBBITS010000287.1:0-2597 GCA_037440665.1 Chloroflexota bacterium | reverse complement strand
GAGCGGGCGCCGTAGGAGGCTGACATGACCAGCGGGCAGATCGCGGCCGAGCGCTTCGCCTTCAGCATGCCGGTGGACGCGCCGCTCTATCCGCCGCCGCCGTGGCATTACACGGACGCCGAGTTCGTCACCGTCAGCTACGAGACCGATGAGGCGGCGGCCCGCGCCGTCCTGCCCGCCGCCCTCGATCTGCGCACGCCCGCGACGGTCCGTATGACCTTCGCCCGCTACCCGAACTCACCCGTGGGGCCGTACAACGAGGCGATCCAGAGCGTCGAGTGCGCGTTCAACGGCCGGAACTACGGCTTCATCTCGCGCATCCTGCTGGACAACGACGGCGCCATCGCCGCCGGCCGCGAGGTCTGGGGCTATCCGAAGAAAAGCGCCGTCGTCAACATCGGCCGCAACGGCGACGACGTGACGGCGTGGGTCGAGCGGCCCGCCGGACAGCGTCTGGCGTCGGCGCGGCTGCGGCTCAAGGAACGTCTGCCCGTCGCCGGCGCGAGCGCGCCGGGAGCGACGGTGAACGTGCGTCTCATCCCCAACACCGAGCCCGGCCCGCCGTCGGTCTGCGAGCTGGTCGAGGTCATGCTAACGCTCACCGCCCGCGAGGCCTGGAGCGCCACGGGCGAGATCGATTTCGGCGCGCCTTCGGAGGCCGACCCGTGGGCGGCCCTGCCCGTCCGTCGCGTCACCGGCGCCACGTACACGGTCGTGGACATGGAGCTGCCGCACGGGCGCGTGCTGGCGCGGCTCTGACCCGGCGTCTACACTCCCGCAAGATCGATCGTCAAGACAAGGAGGAGCGACGGATGCGTATCCTCGTGTTCGGCGCAGGAGTCATCGGCACGATCTACGGGCAAGCGCTCGCCGCGGCGGGCAACGACGTCACGCACTTCGTCCGTCTGGGCAAGAAGAGGGCGCTGGAAGGCGGCGTCCGCATGCGTCTCCTTGACGCCCGCGGCCCAAAGCCCGTGGAACGCGACGTCGTCTATCGCCCGAAGGTCACCGAGGGCGCCAATGAGGGCGACCCCTATGACCTCTGGCTCGTGAGCGTGCGGCACTACCAGCTCGACGACGTATTGCCTGTCATCCGCGAGCGTTCGGGCAACGCCGACGTCATGTTCTTCCACAACCTGTGGGCCGGACTGGACGTCATCGACCGCCACCTGCCGCGCGAGCGCTACCTGTGGGGGTTCCCCGTAGCCGGCGGCGGGTACGTTGACGGCGAACTGCGGGCGACGTTGATGAGTAAGGTCCGCGTCGCCGAGGTCGACGGGGGCGAGACGCCGCGCCTCCAAAGGATGAAGGAGCTGTTCGCGGGCGCGGGCCTGGCCCCCGAAGCGCAGGAGCGCATCGAGCATTGGCTTTGGGTTCACTTCGCTCTGAACGCGGGCCTGGTCGGCGCGCGGTTCAAGGCGGGCGGCGTCGGCAAGCTACTCGCGAGCATCCCGGACCTGCGGCTGGGCATCCTGGCGACGCGGGAGGCGCTGGATGTCTGCGCCGCGCGCGGCGTGGACGTCAGGGCGTTCGACGACACGAAGGCGCTGTACATGCCGTCGTGGTTGGCGGCAGTCGCCGGGTCGTTCATGATGCGGACGAACCGCGCTCGCCGGAGCATCGCCGAGGGCCATGCGGCCGAAGACGACCTCCGGCGCATGTACTACGACGTGCTGGAGACGGCCCGCGCGCTGGGCGTGCCGATGTCGCGCTACGAGTCGCTCAAGCCGTGGGTGGATGGGGCGAAACGATAGGGAGCGAAGAAAGCCCTATCCTTCCGCCTCCTGGACCCAGCGGTAGTACTCCGTGATCTTCGCGATGGCGGTAGACGCCCGCTCGACGCCCTGGAACACCGGCACGCCCGCCTCCGAGAACCTCTGCATCATGCGCAGCCGCGCCTTCGCGGAATCGAGGCTCTCCCCGGCGCCTCGCAGCGCGATGATCACCGGCTTGCCGCCCTCCGCAGCGGCCGCGAAACGCGCCAGGTTATCCATCATCCTGCGCGCCCGGCGGGCGCCGCCGAACCGGCCCCACCAGGGATGCATCTCGATGACGATTGCGTCGATGGCCGGGTCCCTGGCCAGGAAGCCGGTGACGCGCACGAAGTCGTCGGGGCCCCGGAGCTGCATGCCCACGTCCATGGGGTTACGCACGCTGGTCCCCGCGACGCCGATAAACGTCCGCAGCTCCTGCTGTATCTCCTCAGAGAGCGCGGGCACATCCAGGCCGGCGCGAGCGCAGATGTCGGCGGCCGCGACGCTGTTGCCGCCCGCCCCTCCCATCAGGCCGACGCCCCGTCCCGTGAACCGTGGCAACCGGCAAAGGCCAATGAGTACGTCGACCATCTGATCTATGGAGTCGACACGGATGGCGCCCGACTGCCGGAAGAACGCGTTCCAGATGGCCTCCTGACCGGCGAGCGACCCCGTGTGCGACGCCGCCGCGCGCGAGCCCTGCGCCGTCAGGCCGCCCTTCCACACAACGACGGGTTTCTTCGGTGCGATGCGCCGCACCATTCGCAGCAGCTTGGCTCCATCCTGAACGGGTCGCGTCCCAGGATTGCTGTAAAAACAAGACGGTGTAGTCTCCGCGGTGAA
>JBBITS010000286.1:0-2621 GCA_037440665.1 Chloroflexota bacterium | reverse complement strand
TTCACCGCGGAGACTACACCGTCTTGTTTTTACAGCAATCCTGGGACGCGACCAGGGCGAGTCGTTGGTTATGCGAACGAGCGCGTACCGGCGTTCCGTATTCGTGGCCACAAGCTCCGTCGAGAGCCCCTCGCCAACCAGCGCAAGCTCGCCCGAGTACGCCTCCGCGATTGGTGCGAACTCGGCGCGCAGAGGCAGCTGTGGCTGCGGCAGGTAGTCAATGGGGAAGAACAGCTCGAAGACGCCGCGTTCCCCTGGCCCGAGCGAACCCGGGCAGGTTTCTATGTTCCAGTAACCCAGGTCCTTGCCCGTCGCATCGTAAAGGCGCGCCCTTACCATGACGCTGTTGACCGGCTCCGCACGGTAGTTCACCACCTCGCCGACCCACGGCCCAGCGGGGCCACGCTGCTCGACGTGCGTAACGCAGGTCGCGCCGATGGCGAACATCGGGATCGTCAACAGAGCTAATCTAGCGAGCCTCATCACGCTTCTTAGAACGCGCCAGCGCGGCAGAGGTTAACCGGCCCCTACCTCACCCACACCCGCTCGCCGTCGGTCTCGACGCGGACGGCGCCGTCGACGTCTGTGCGGAAGACTCGCGCGCCCGCTTCCTCCAGCCTGCGCACCACTTGCGACGACGGATGCCCGAACCAGTTGCCTTCGCCCACGGAGATGAGCGCGACGTCCGGATCGACGGCGTCGAGAAAGGCGTCCGTCGTCGACGTGCGGCTGCCGTGGTGCGCGACTTTCAGTACGTCGGCGCGAAGGTCGACGGCTGTTGACAGCAGCGCCCCCTCGGCTTCGGCCTCTATGTCGCCCGTGAGCAGGGCCGTCACGTCGCCGTAGCGAAGGCGCAGCACCAGCGAGACGTTGTTAAGGTCCTCCGGGTCCGCGTCCGGCGGCGGCCAGAGAACATCGAGCCACACGCCGTCGCCCAGATCGATGGACGCGGGCGCGGTCAGAGCGTGCACCCGCGCTCCCTCCTCGCGCACCTCGGCCAGCCACGCGCCGTAGACGCCCGAGTCCGCCAGGCCGGGACCAGCGAACACGTCGCCCACTTCGTAGCGCTCGAGCACGGCCACGAGGCCGGTCACATGGTCCGCCTGCGGATGCGTGAGGAACACGGCGTCGATGCGGTGGTCGCCGAAGTCCAAGCGCCGCCCAAGCTGCTGCACAATGGCCCCATCCGGACCGCCGTCGATGAGCGCCTGCCGGCCAGAGGGCGTCTCGATGAGGATGGCGTCGCCCTGCCCGACGTCGAGCATTGTTATCTCTAACCGCGCGGGTCCCCCCGGCAGAGCGACCTGGCAGCCGTAGACCAGAACGCCCGCGCCCAGAGCGCCGCTGAGCCACAGACTGGGGAAGGGCCGCCAGAGACGCGGCATGACACCTCCCGTAGGACCGGGCTCGGGCGCATCGGGAGGCTGACGTCTGCTCAGCCACCACGTCAACGCCGCCAGCAGCGCCAGCGCGCCGGCCGCGTGCCACGGTCCGAAGCTTTCTGCGCCCACGGACGCTCCCGGCGCCGACGCCAGAGTCTCGACGACGGCCGTCATATAGCGCAGGGGCAGCCACGCCGCCCACACGATGAGCGGAGGTGTCGCCGGTGTCAGACCTCCGATGGCGGCGACCAGCGAACCGGCCAGCAGCAGGGGAAAGACGGGGAGCAGCAGCATGTTCGCCAGAAGCGCAATGAGCGAGAAGCGGCCGAACGACGCCGCGATGATGGG
Source organism: Chloroflexota bacterium (assembly GCA_037440665.1). Classification (GTDB taxonomy): domain Bacteria; phylum Chloroflexota; class Dehalococcoidia; order DSTF01; family JACRBR01; genus DATLZC01. The sequence continues at coordinate 891 of JBBITS010000286.1, read as the reverse complement.
CGCCGTGGCCGCGACGGCAGCGAGGGTCACGGAGGCCTCCTCGACGACCAGGCTGCGCACCATCGGCGATGGCGCCCATCGCGTGACCCACGCCCACAGGTGCGCCTCCAGTCGGGGCGCGAGATAGACGACGGCTGCCGCAGCCGCGAAGCTGAGCTGGTACGAGGGATCGTGCACGACCTGAGGGTCGACGCCCGCCATCGAGGCCGCGGCTGCCGCCAGCGCGGTCCCTGCGCCGCCCGGCCGGCCGAGCAGACCAGCGATGATCACAAGCGCGGCCATGATGGCTGCGCGCACGACAGGTGGAGACGGACCAACGCCAATGGCGTACAGGACGATGACCGCCAGCGCGATGACGCCGGCCGGCCGGCGTCCAATGGCCCACGCCAGGCCCCCGACGACGAGCGCGGCCACAAGCGTCACGTTGTAGCCGCTGATCACCACAAGGTGCGTGACGCCGGTGGCGTTGAGATCGGCGGAGAGCTGCGGCGGCAGCGCCGCCTTTTTGCCCAGCAACAGTCCCTCGGCCAGAGCAGCCTCGGGCTCAGGCAGCGTTCTCTCGATGCCGGCCGACAGCGTCGAGCGCACACCGGCGATGTCCTGAAGGACGCCGTTGCCGCGCCTGCCCTCTATCAATCGCACGCGCGGGTGGCCAGCGATCGATACGACGCCCCGCCGCAGCAGGTACGCGCGGTAGTCGAACTCTTCGAAAACCGGCGGCGTGTCGAGTTCGCCCTCGACCTCAACGAAGTCGCCATAGGCGTAGCGCGGGTACAGCGGTGCGCGAACGAGGACCCGGCCCGACGCTACGCGCCAGCCGGAGGGGCCGAGGACGTCGCGCGCTTCAACGCGAAAGCGCTGCATGGCGCCGCTCTCCACCGGCTCGTCCAT
>JBBITS010000285.1:0-2687 GCA_037440665.1 Chloroflexota bacterium | reverse complement strand
GAACGACCCCACGATGAAGCGCCCGTTCGACGCCTACTACCGCGAGGCGCTGGAGAAGGGGTGGTGGGCCGGCGTCCCCGGCAAGACGACCGAGCCCCGCGTGTTCATCGAGTGCGGCGGCAACGCTCTGCGCCGCACCCGCGGCGGCCGGAAGATGCTCATCAAGCACCTCTGGCCCAAACTGAAGACCATCGCCACGCTCGACTACCGCATGAGCGCCACGGCGCTGGAGTCCGACTACGTCCTGCCCATCGCCAACCAGTACGAGAAGATCGGCTTCGGCATCCCCAGCACCCACACCATGAACCTGACCTTCTGCGACAAGGTCGTCGACCCCATTGACGAAGCCGAGTCGGAATGGCAGATTTTCGGACGGCTGTGCCGCGCCGTGACGAAGCGCGCGAAGGCGCGCGGCTTCCTGGCCTATAAGGATGCGCAGGGCGTCGAGCGCTCGCTGGAAAACCTGTGGGAGCGCTACTCGGGCAACGGCGCTTTCGCCAACGAGGAAGACCTTGCCGACGAGATGATCAAGGATACGACCATCACCGGCGCGCTTCCCGAGGGGTCGAGCCTCAAGACGGTGCGGGAGAAGGGCTTCATCCGCTGGACCGGCCTGGGCATGAACGCCCGCGCCAAGGGCCAGGCCAGCGACGTCGAGGCTGACAGCACGTTCGCCCCGTACCGCCACCACACCGAGAAGAAGTACCCCTACCCGACGCTGACCCGGCGCGCCCAGTTCTACATCGACCACGACTGGTTCTTCGAGGCCGACGAGGCCCTGCCCCGCCACAAGGACGCGCCGAAGGCCGGCGGCGACTACCCGCTGCTCATCACCAGCGGCCACAACCGGTGGAGCATCCACTCGCTGAACATCGTCAACAAGCTCATGCTCCAGACACACCGGGGCAAGCCGCACCTGGCGATGAATCCGACCGACGCCGCCGTCCGCGGCATCGAGGACGACGAGGTCGTCGAGGTCTTCAACGACATGGGCTCATACCGGACGCCGGTGAAGGTCTCGCCGCACACGCGCCCCGGCCAGGTCATCATGTACAACGGGTGGGAGCCGTACCAGTTCCCCGGCTGGAACGGCCCGTCAGACATCGAGCCGGGCATGATCAAGTGGCTGCACCTGGTGGGCGGCTACGGTCACCTGAAGTTCTGGCCCACCGAGTGGCAGCCGGCGCCCGCCGCGCGCGGCACGCGCGCCGACGTCCGCAAGATCACGGCGAAGTAGCGGGGCAACAGCTTGGTTCTGCAGGCCCTCTCGCCTCGTTGAGGCGAGAGGGCCTTAGTCTTGCAGCGGGGGCCGGGCGGACACGCCATGTGGCTCGCATCTTGTGCCTTTCAGCCCGGCCAGAGCCCTTGCCTTCTGTGCGATACTTGAAGGGCTACAGGAGGTGCGACGCCATGTTCCGTGAAGTGGTCGTCGTGCTCGATGGCTCTCCTTCGGCCGAGCAAGCCCTTGAACCGGCGCGCGCCATCGCCGCCGCCGCAGGTTGTCCGCTGGTCCTCGCGCGGATAGTGTCGGCGGTTGCCGCAGTTCCGGGCCTGGCGCCCGAAATGTCGCGCCTCGACGCGCGGCACCTGGGCCAGGCCGTGGACTACCTGGAGACGCTGAAAGTCCGCCTGAGGCGGGAGCACGGCGTCGAGCCGACAGTCCGCGCCATCCTCGGCGACCCCGCCCAGACCATCGCCGAGATGGCGGGCGACGAACACCGGCTTCTGGTGCTCACCAGCCACGGGGCCGGTGGCGCGACGCACCGGCGCTATGGATCGGTGGCGCGGTACGCTCTGGACCATTGCCGCTGCGCCATCCTCATCGTCCGCGTGTCGCCGGCGGAGCCGCTCCCGCGCACCTACGACGAACCCTCTCTCGCCACGCCCGCTCCGTCATCAAGGCCGTGAGCGTTACCCGCCGAGCCACCCCGGCGTCCACCCGCATGACTGATGCGCAACGCTGAGATCGCCTCGCTCTTCAACGAGTTCGCCGACCTCCTAGAGCTGCGCGGCGATGATCGCTACCGCATCGCGCGCTATCGCACGGCGGCGGCAAGGGTCGAGCACCACCCGGAGGCCGTGGAAGAACTGGCGCAGGAAGGGCGCGTCGAAGAGATACCCGGCATCGGTAAGAGCCTGGGCGCCAAGATCGTCGAGTACTTCGAGACAGGCAAAATCGAGGCGCTCGAAGAGCTGCGGCAGCAGGCACCAGCCGGGGCAACGACTCTGATGAACATCCCCGGCATCGGCCCGAGGCGCGCGATGCTGCTGGCGCAGCGTCTGGGCATCGAGACCGTCCAGCAACTGGAGGGAGCGCTGGAGTCGGGAGCCGCGAGCGAACTGCCGGGTATGGGCGAGAAGGTCGCACGCCGCATCCTCGACGAAGTACGGCGGCTGAAGACGCGATCGCAGCGCCTGCCGCTGGGAGTGGCGCTGGCGGCGGCCGAGGAGGTCGTGAACACCCTCCGGGAACTCAAGGCGGTCCTCGACGTGACGCCGGCCGGAAGCCTTCGCCGCATGAAGGAGACTATCGGCGACGTCGACATCCTCGTTTCGTCGCGGCGGCCGGAGGCCGTGGTCGACGCCTTCACCCGCATGCCGGGCGTGCGCGAGGTGCTGGCGGCGGGCGGAACGAAGGCATCGGTCCTGACGCGCGCGGACCTGCAGATCGACCTTCGGGTGGGTCC
>JBBITS010000284.1:0-2698 GCA_037440665.1 Chloroflexota bacterium | reverse complement strand
CAGACAGGGGGTGAGGTGAGACACGACCTTTACACCATCACATCCGGCCAGCAGCGTTGGGCCAGATGTTTCCTCAATGACCATCAGCGTGGCGCGACGTAGCCCAACGGCGACAGCCACCCTGAAGGGCAGCCTTCAGGATGGGCGCGCATCCGCGCCCTTCCCTCCAACCTCCTATTCCCTATCTCTTACCTCCAGTTCGCTTCCGCTCGCCGACGGCGCCGGGCTATACTCACGGCGCTTGCATGACCACCCGCGAACGGCCCCTGCGCCCGGACGGTAGACGCCCCGATGAACTCCGGCCCGTCCGGATCACCCCCAACTACCTGCCGCACGCCGAAGGCTCCGTCTACGCCGAGATGGGCGAAACCGCCGTCATCTGCGCCGTCTCGGCCGAGGACCGCCAGCCGCCCTTTCTGCGCGGCACGTCGTCGGGCTGGGTGACCGCCGAGTACGGCATGCTGCCGCGCTCGACGCTGGTCCGGACGCCGCGCGAGGCCGCTCAGGGGCGGCAGGGAGGGCGCAGCCACGAGATTCAGCGCCTCATCGGCCGCTCGCTGAGAGCCGTCACCAACCTCGACATCCTAGGCGAGCGCACGTTCACCCTCGACTGCGACGTCATCAAGGCCGACGCGGGCACGCGGTGCGCGTCGATCACCGGCGCCTACGTCGCGCTGAGGCAGGCCTTCCAGCGCCTCGTCGATGCCGGCGAACTCGGCTCGCAACCCCTGAGGACGCCTGTCGCCGCCGTCAGCGTCGCCGTGGTCGATGGCGTGCCAGTGCTCGACCCTACGTACGAAGAAGACGCCCGCGCCGACGTCGACTTCAACGTCGTGATGACGGCGGAGGGCAACTTCGTCGAGATGCAGGGGACGGCCGAACGCAGCCCGTTCCCGCGCGCGCTGATGGACGAGATTCTCGGTCTGGCCGAGGACGGGATCAGGCAGCTCTTCGAGGCGCAACGCCAGGCCCTGCGGGAGATCGGCATCGGATGAGGCGCGCCCTTCCGGGTAAGGGCCGCCTCTCAGGCGTACTCGCCCAGGTAGATGCCGCCGAGGACGTGGACGTGCCCGTGATGCTGGCTCTGCATAGCGTCGAACCCGAAGTTCGACAAGATACGGAAGCCGTTAGGGCAGTGCCTCTCCCCCATCTGGACGGCGACGCGAGCGACGGAGTCCATGTCGCTCCACAACTCGGACTGCGACATGTGCCGTCGCGGGACCACCAGCAGCATCACCGGAACCCACCGCAGGCGGTTTCGGAAGACCACCACGTCGTCGTCCTCGTGCAGGATTTCCGCCGGCTCGCGGTGGGCGATGATCTCGCAGAAGACGCAGTAGGGCACGTGGAGCCTTTCGTCCGGGGAGTGGCCGGCGCGATGCGGCCGCGACAGGCGCGTCATTCTAGTCAGGCCCTGCCGCGCGATCAACGACGGCCGGGGGGGCGTGATGCCTGACGTCCGCCCGTTCCGTGCCCTGCGCTACGACACAACAGCCGCGGGCGACCCCTCCACCCTCCTTGCTCCGCCGTACGACGTCATCGGCCCGGAGGAGCAGCGGCAGCTCTACGACACCAGCCCGTACAACGTCGTCCGCATCGAGTACGGCGAGGAGCGGCCCGGCGACGCTCCGGGGAACGACCGCTACACGCGCGCCGCGTCGGAACTGGCAGCCTGGCGCCGGTCGGGCGTCCTCGTTCGAGACCCGGAGCCGCGCTTCTACCTGTATGAGCAGACCTTCGTTCGCGACGGACAGCGGACGCGGCGAGCGCTGCTCGCCGCCGTGCGCCTCGAGCCGTGGGAAGCCGGCTCTATCCGGCCCCACGAGCGCACGCTGTCCAAGCCGAAAGAGGACCGCCTGAAGCTCCTGCGCGCCGTCCGCGCCAACGTCAGTCCCGTCTTCGGCCTCTACCCCGGCGGCGACGGGCTCAACGAGCTGCTCGCGCCCCGCGATGCGCCCCTGCTCGACGCCACGACGCCCGATGGACAGCGCCACCGTCTGTATGCCCTCGACCCGGCCCTGTCGGACGGCGTGTCCGCCGCGTTCGAAGGCAAGACCATCTACATCGCCGACGGTCACCACCGTTACGAGACGGCGCTGGCCTACCGCGACGAGGTCCGCGCCTCGGCCGGGGACCGCTGGACCGGCGACGAGCCCGAGAACTTTGCCCTCATGGCGCTAGTGGCCAGCGACGACCCTGGCCTCTGCGTGCTGCCCATCCACAGACTGCTGCATCCGCCTGCCGTGCCGCACGACCTCCTGCCCCGGCTCAGCCGCTTCTTCGACGTCGACGACGTTACGCCGAAGTCGTGGGATGGCACGGCGCTGACACGCCTGCTAGCGCGATTGTCGGCGGCAGGCAGGGAGGGCGTCGCGTTCGGCGCCCTAGGACTGGAGGAGCAGCGCTACCACCTTCTGCGGCTCTCGTCCCACCGCTCGGTCGAAGCGCTCATGCCGGCAAACAAACCGGCCGCCTGGCGGCGTCTGGACGTTGCGGTGCTGCAAAACGTGGTGCTCAAGGCCTGTCTGGGGATCGACGAGGCCGCCGTCGCGGCGGGTGACGTGGTGACCTTCACCGAAGACGCGGGACACGCGCAGGTGGCTGTCGAGAGCGGCCACGCGAGGCTGGCGTTCCTCCTGAACGCAACGCCGGTCGAACGCATCTTCGCCGTCGCTGACGCCGGCGAGCGCATGCCCCA
>JBBITS010000283.1:0-2705 GCA_037440665.1 Chloroflexota bacterium | reverse complement strand
ATGAGACCCTCCTTGCCGGGGAGAATCTCGGCGAAAGCGCCGAAGTTCATCAGGCGCGTGATGCGGCCCGTGTAGATCTGGCCCACCTCGACTTCTCTGGTCAGACCCTCGATGATCTCGATGGCCTTCTGGGCCATGCCGGCGTCGGGCGAGCCGATGAACACCGAGCCGTCGTCTTCGATGTCGATGGTGCACTTCGTCTCTTCGATGATGGAGCGGATGACGCGGCCGCCCGGGCCGATGACGGCGCCGATCTTGTCCACGGGGATCTGGATGCGGTACATGCGCGGCGCGTAGCGTGAGAGGTCCTGCCGCGGCTCGGGGATGGCCTCCAGAATCCTGTCGAGGATGAAGAGCCGGGCCTCGCGCGCCTGCGCCAGCGCCTGCTCCATGACCTCGAGCGTGATGCCCTTGATCTTGATGTCCATCTGCAGAGCGGTGATGCCGTTGGCGCTGCCCGCGACTTTGAAGTCCATGTCGCCCAGCGCGTCCTCCAGGCCCGCGATGTCGGTCAGCACCTGAAAGCGCCCGTCGTCGCCCATCACCAGGCCCATGGCGACGCCGGCGATGGGCGCCTGGATGGGCACGCCGGCGTCCATCAGCGAAAGCGTGCCCGCGCAGACGCTGGCCATGGAGGTCGAGCCGTTGCTGGACAGCACCTCCGAAACCAGGCGGATAGTGTAGGGGAACTCGTCCTCCGAGGGGATGGCCACCTCTAGGGCGCGCTCGGCCAGAGCGCCGTGGCCGATCTCGCGGCGCCCTGGGGCGCGAATGGGGCGCGCTTCGCCCACGGAGAACGGCGGGAAGTTGTAGTGGTGGAGGAAGCGCTTGGTCTCGTCGGGCGAAAGCGTGTCGAGCCGCTGCTCCTCACCGATGCCGCCCAGCGTCGCGATGTTCAGCACCTGCGTCTGCCCGCGCGTGAACAGGCCCGACCCGTGGGTGCGCGGGAGCAGGCCCACCTCGCAGGAGATGGGGCGTATCTCTTTCGGCCCACGGCCGTCGGGTCGCACCCCCTGGTCGAGGATGGAGCGGCGGACCGCCTGCTTGACGACCTCGTCGAGGGCGGCGCTGATCTCCTCGGCACCGTAGACGTCCGCGAAGCGCTCCTGCAACTCGCGGCGCCGGTCGTCGAGGCCGGCCTGACGCTCTTCTTTGGCCGCCGCCAGTATCTCCTCCAGGCGACCTTCCATGGCGGCGGCGATCTCTTCCTGGACTTCGGGCCGGATCGGCCTGGCCATGAACTCGAGCTTGGGCTGCCCCAGCTCGGTCACCATCTGGTCGATGAGGCCGATGACGATCTGGTTCTGCTCCTGGCCGAAACGGATGGCGCCGAGCATCAGGTCCTCGGGCACCTGGCGAGCGCCCGCCTCGACCATCATGACGGCGTCGCGCGTGCCGGACACGACGAGGTCGAGCGCGCTCTCCTTGAGCTGGGCGAAGGTCGGGTTCGCAACATACTCGCCGTCGATGTAGCCCACGCGCACCGAACTGACGGGCCCGCTGAACGGGATGTTCGAGATGGATAGGGCCGCCGAAGCGCCGGCCGTGCCCAGAACGTCGGGATCGTGCTCGCGATCGACGGAGAGGACAGTGATGATGACCTGGACGTCGTTGCGAAACCCCTTGGGGAACAGCGGCCGGATCGGCCGGTCGGTGAGGCGGGCGGCGAGGACGCCTTCGGTGGAGGGGCGGCCTTCGCGGCGGAAGAAGCTGCCGGGGATCTTGCCGGCGGCGTACAGGCGCTCCTCGTAGTCCACGGTCAGCGGGAAGAAGTCGATGCCCTCGCGCGGGCTGGCGCTCATGGTGGCGGTGGCCAGGATGACGGTGTCGCCGTAGCGGACGGTGACGGCGCCGTTGGCCAGGCCGGCGACCTTCCCCGTCTCGATGATGAGGGTCCTGCCGCCGAGTTCACACTGGTATGTCTTGACCATAGGGATTGTCTTACCTCCGGTTATTCCTCAAACCGGACGCGGTGCGCCGGGCGCCGCTGGCGTGCGTTACGGCCGAAATCCCCTGGTCAGAAGGGTCTGCGGTGTCGTGCACTGGCGTTCCGCGTTCCGTCCCGTGGGGCGGAGCATGCTTCCTGCGGGCCGTTCGAGGGGTTTCCACCAAAGGTGGATGTCCGGGTTCAGGCCCGTGAAGGAGACGTGTTCTCTTCCCCCTACGCTTCCCAACAAATGCCGGAACCCTTCCTTCGGGAAGGGTCCGCTTACTTTCGCAGCCCCAGCCGGTTGATGAGCTGGCGGTACTGCTGTACATCCCGGCGGGCGATGTAGGAGAGGAGCCGGCGCCGCTGGCCGACCATCTTCAGCAGCCCCCGCTGGGAGTGAAAGTCGTGCTTGTTCGTCTTCAGGTGTTCGGTCAGCCGGTTGATCCGCTCGGTGAGCACCGCTACCTGGACTTCGGCCGAGCCGGTGTCGGTCTCGTGCTGACGGTACTCCTGGATCAGCGCGGTCTTGCGTTCTGTCGTGAGCATGAGCCCTCGGGTGCCGATATTTGCTAAGGTTTCTGACGACGCGGAATTCTAGCATGCGCGGATCGGCAGCCGCAATCAGCGAACGTGCTGCCTTCGGGGGCCGGACTCCCTGAGGGGCAGACGGCGCAGGGAGGCCCGTGAACCACGTCGCCGTCATCACCGACAGCACCGCCTGCGTCCCCCACGACGTGGCCCGCGAGTACGGAATCCAGGTCATTCCCCTGAATCT
>JBBITS010000282.1:0-2725 GCA_037440665.1 Chloroflexota bacterium | reverse complement strand
AGCCAATCTGCGAGTAACTCGGGCGACCCGTCCTTCTCCGGAAGGGCGTTTTGCACGGGGCGCATTCGTCTAGTGGCCCAGGACACCGCCCTCTCAAGGCGGAGATCGCGGGTTCGAATCCCGCATGCGCTACCAACCAACAACCCAACGGGTCCTGCCTGAGGCGGGACCCGGTTTCGTTTGCGGCGACGCCCTAGCTGATGACCTGCAGCCTATCGAACCGCGCTTAGGGTACTGAAAGGTCCTCCGGAGACCGCTGTTTTGCCAGGGGTAATCTCTCAGATAACTCGCATGGTTGACCCGGCACACGCCGGGGGCAAACCCTATTAGCCGATGAGCGCCGGCTGCGCGGTTCTGACCGTCCGCGCAGGCCAGGACCCGGCGATGTTGCACGAGCCCTTCGCTATGTCGGCGTTCTTGCAGGCGCAGACGTCGAGACGGATGCCGTGCGCCTCGGCCGCCTCCTGAAGCCGTCCGAAGATCTCGCGCCGGCGCTCCAGGGGAAGGTTCTGGATGGGATATTCCGCGCCGCGCATGACCGCCTCCTCTTCCTCGCGGTAGGCGGCGAGCAAAGGCGCCAGCATCTCTCTGGGCGCCCTTCTCTGTAGCCAGTAGAGAATGCCCGGCCGGAGAAAGAGCGCGCCGGCCGCTACTCGCTTCACGCCGACCAACGCCAGGGCCGCGAATTGCCGGTCCAGCGCCTTGGGGTCGTCCGTCAACGTTGGCAGGATCGGGTCCAGGCGGGCGGCTGCGGCTATACCTCCGGCGATGAGCGAGTGCAACTGCCAGAGCCTCGTCCGCGGGCTGGCGGCGTGCGGCTCGAAAACGCGGGCGATCTCCTCGTCCAGGGTGATCAGGCCGATCTGCGCCTGGACGAGATCGGCGTGGTCGATAAGGAGTTCCAACGTCTCCTCCGGAATCTCGCCCTTCGTCAGGAACGCGACGCCGACGCCCTGGCTAAACAGGAACTCGAGCGCGGCACGGCTCATCTCCAAGACCTCCGGCGCGGGCTGGAAGAGGTCGCTGGAAGGGCTGAAGTACACGGCGCGAGGCTTCGGCTGGCCTGGGCGTAGCTCATGCTGCAGCCGTTCGAGCGTGTCCTCGTAGAGGACGATCCGGCTCTCGCCGGGGTAGTTGCGATAGCCGCGAATGTAGCAGTACAGGCAATCGTGGAGGCAGCCGGCGGTCAGATTGATGGTCGGCAGCACCGAAAGGCAGGCGAGGCCGGACGGCGTCAGCACCGGCGAGCGGCGCCTGGCCCGGGTCACGGTCACCATATGCGCTCTCCCTCAAGCGACGGCCTCCTGCGCTCCCCTGGCCAGAGGACGTAAGCGTAGTTCGCCTTGAGTTCCATCGCGCTGGTCATGTCCAGCGCCGCGATTCCTTGAAGGGCGAACGCCCTTAGGTGTTCGATGAGGTCGCGCGGCCGCAGGTCCGCATCCTCCACGATCAGGTAGTCGCACTGCTCGATCAGCCGGCCGATCACGCTGGCGCCATCGGTGGCAACGAGGCTCTGAGGGTCAAAGCTCCTCACCGGCAGCCACAGGCCGCCTTCGTCCGCGCTGTCGTCGGCGCCTGGCTGCGACACCAGACGCAAGCCCCGAAAGAACTCTGAAAGTGACGCCAATGGGAAGGCGTGACCCTCGTCCACCACCACGCGCGAACTCGATATCCGCAATGCCCTGGGTCCTTCACTGCCAGGCGCCAGGCATCGCTCGGGCCTGTATCGCTCCCGGTCCAACGCTCCCGGCTCCTCGACGAGAGACGATAGCACATTTGTGCGAAAATTGCGAATCACAAGGCGGCTCGAGACGTCGAAGATCTTGGAAGCGACCGCCACCCGCGGACCCGACCTCACGGGCAGCCGCCGGGGCGACGCGAGCCAGGCGCGATAGTCCATGCTGACAGTTGTTAGGCCCTCGACGAAGCGGCCCAGCGGCTGGATCCGGAAGACGGACGTTGTTTGAGGGGGAGCCACGTCGACCAGCCACAGGCGCAGGCGAGGAGCGAATCCAGCGGTACGGCTCCAGGCGACGAGTTGTCGAGTGAGCGCTGCCATCAAGGCGACGCTGCCTGCGCCAAGGTCCACCAGTTCGATGGGAGTTCGGTCGGGCGAGCCCGCGTAGATGCTCCGGAGAGTCGGGAGCAGCACGTTCGCCCAAAGACGCTCCGCGCGCGCCTCGGCAAAGGGATCGCCGGCAAAGCCCAGAGAGTTCGCCAACTTGGCGACTAGCTGAAAGCTCCGGAGGCGGCGAGCCGGATCGACCACTGGGTACACCAAGAGCGACAGGGGCGCGTCTTCCGACAGCGGGTATCGCCGGTAGTGGAAGAACATGTCCTCTGCCTTGCCGTCTCCGGCCACTGTGAGAGGGTGGAACCTGGTCTCATCAGGCGTGTCGGGAGACGCGAGCTTGGCCAGAAGGTAGCAGGGATTTCGGATTGTGGTCGTGCCGGCGGCGCTGTCCTCTCGACCAATAGGACCACCCCTGATGGTGAAGCACTCGAAGCCCAGCACGGCCTGGAGCGCGCGCCGCCACAGTGGCGAGCCGGCCAACTCGTCATGGGCCGTGTGGACAGCGTCCAGTAGCGAGAAGTACCGAAAGCAGTATTCCCTTGCCAGCGACAGATCGAATGAGGAAGCTATGTGCTTCTGCCAAGCAGCGCCAAACTCAGGTCGCGTCCCAGGATTGCTGTAAAAACAAGACGGTGTAGTCTCCGCGGTGAA
>JBBITS010000281.1:0-2726 GCA_037440665.1 Chloroflexota bacterium | reverse complement strand
ACAGGCCCGCCGCACTCCTGTCGGCTGTACCACCTATTTCATCAATGACCATAAGACCGACCCCTACGCGCGCTGTTCAGCATTCCCCCGCCGCCTACAGCCTGACCGGTACTCCACGCTCGGCCATGTACTCTTTCGCCTGCCGGATGCTGTACGTGCCGAAGTGGAAGATGCTCGCCGCCAGCACGGCGTCGGCGCGGCCCTCGACAACAGCGTCCACCAGGTGCTGCGGGTGTCCCGCGCCACCGCTGGCGATGACCGGCACCTCGACGGCGTCGGCGATGGCGCGGGTGAGCTTGAGATCGTAGCCGTCCTGGTGTCCATCGGCGTCCATGCTGGTCAGCAGGATCTCCCCTGCGCCCAGCTCGACCACGCGCCTGGCCCACTCGACCGCATCGAGGCCCGCCGGTTTGCGCCCGCCGTGCGTGTACACCTCCCATCTGCCCTCGCCCACGCTCTTTGCGTCGATGGCGACGACGATGCACTGGCTGCCGAAGCGTTCCGAGGTCTCGGCGACAAGCTTCGGGTTGGCCACGGCTGCCGTGTTCAGCGACACCTTGTCGGCGCCCAACTCCAGCAGCGCGCGCACGTCGAGGTCGGAGCGCACACCGCCGCCTACGGTGAACGGGATGAACACCTGGTCGGCCGTGCGCTCGACCATGTCGTACACCGTCTTCCGGTCGTCCGACGAGGCGGTGATATCGAGAAACACCAGCTCGTCGGCGCCCTGCGCGTCGTAGAACGACGCGAGTTCGACGGGGTCTCCCGCGTCGCGCAGCCCGACGAAGGAGACGCCCTTGACGACGCGCCCGTTGTCGACGTCGAAGCAGGGGATGATGCGCTTGGTGAGCATGGGGGAATGGTACCGGACCGGCCGGCAGGCGGCGACGGCCTTGGCGGAGTCGCCAGCGATGTTCTCGCGCCGGCCTATCCGGCCACAGGAACCGACTCGAAGAGCAGACGCCGCATGTCGGCCTCAGACACCCGCTTCGACAGATGAAGAATCTCGACCCCGACCGCCTGGCCGCTCTGGTCGTAGTCCACGACGATGCCGGGCGCGACTTCTTCGGATTCGGCAGCGGGCGCATCCCCCGGGGTCAGGTAGAGCGCGTCCGCTTCCCGGTCCACCTTCAGTTTCATCGAGTCCGCTTCCTCCGGTCAAAGTATACGCTAACGACGCGAGGTGGACTTGACTTCGCGTTCACTACGACGCGCAGGACCCGGTTTTCGAATTCTGCTACGCGGCCCAGCCGGTCTTCTAGATCGGGGTCTACCGGATCGGGCTCCGACCATTCCGGTTCCGCGAGGATTCGTTCCATCCACTCGTCGTTCACCGCCGGCCCACGTCTGGTCACCAGCGGGCCTGCCTCAGACGGCGACCGTCGCCACTTCGGCGGGAGCGTGCTCAACGGGAACGGGTTCGCCAGCCCTCTCGAGGGCCTCGATGTAGCCGAGTATGGCTTCCTTCGCGTTGGCCAGCGCCTCTTCCTTGGTCCGGCCTTCAGTAATGCAGCCGGGCAGCGCCGGGACGCGCACAGTATAACCACGCCCCTCCTCGTCAGGTTCGAGCACCACCGTGTATCGCACCAGCTACTCCTACATCAAATCCCGCAGGTCCTGGGCCGTCATGCCAGCCTAGTCCAAGATAGCGGCGAGCATCTTCGGCAACAGGTCGCGGCCCCGGTGCACCGGAACCGTCACCTGGCCAGGGCGTTCCGGATGGCGCAGGTGAACGTGCGACCCTTTCCTATGATGTTCGAACCATCCCCCGCGCCGCAAGGCGCGCAGGACAACCTCCGCGCGAACACGGGGCAGTTTCTCGCTCATCGCTCCTTCGTATACCACCTTCCGGCACACTACCGCTACCGTGCCTCAGGCCTACGAGAGCGTCTGGCCGGACAGCAGGCCCGTTTCCTGCTAAGCTCCCATTGACATGGTGTACGACCGCATGTCCGACCAGCCCGCCTTCACCAGCGGCGACACCTACATGCGCGTGCCCCGCGTCGCGACGCCCGAGGAGTTGCTCGCCGAGCGCCCCGACGCCGTCATCGTCGGCGCGCCGCTCGACTGGGCGACGACGCACCGGCCCGGCGCTCGCTTCGGCCCGCGTGCCATCCGCGCGGCGTCGAACCTCCGGCGCGGCGCATACCACCTGGACCTCCAGGTCTACCCGTTCAAGGAGCTGCGCGTCGTCGACTACGGCGACCCGGAGATCGCCCCCGGCGACATCGAGCGCAGCCACGCCGCGGTGAAGCGTCACGTCGCCGAAGTCATGGCGGCGGGCGCGGTCCCTGTCGTGCTAGGCGGTGATCACTCCATCACCTATCCCTCGGCTTCCGCCGTAGCCGAGGCCATCGGACCGGGGAAGATCGGCGTGATTCACTTCGACGCGCACGCCGACACGGCCGACGAGTCGTGGGGCGTGGCGCTGAGCCACGGCACGCCCATGCGCCGCCTCGTCACGAGCGGCGCCGTGCCCGGCACCAACTTCGTCCAGATTGGCCTGCGCGGCTACTGGCCTCCCGACGACGTTTGGCGCTGGATGCGCGAGCAGGGCATGCGCTGGCATACGATGGAAGAGATCGAGCGCGACGGCCTCAGCGCCGTCCTCGGCCGCGCGCTGGCCGAGGTCCACGAACACGCGGAGGCTATCTACCTATCCGTTGACATCGACGTTCTGGACCCGGGCTTCGCGCCGGGGACGGGCACGCCGGAGCCGGGCGGGC